>NZ_JBNGOY010000063.1:0-29128 GCF_050589805.1 Carboxylicivirga fragile
GGAGGCTTAAGTCCCCTTCAGGGGATTTAGGGGTAACAAATATTGAAGTTAGTTACAAATTATAAGTTTCAAAGATTCTTTTTTGACTTTTGAGAGTTCCCCTTTTGCTTTAAAAATTAATAGGGTGTGGGTATTAAAATTGAAAGCATAATCTAAGTAATGGCCCCTTTATCGAGCCTTGATAGAGGGCATCCTTATTTGGAGTTTCGTAGTAGATGTGCCTATAACCAAGGGTTGTTAGAAAGCTTTTGGTAAAGAGGTAGTTGATTCCAATAATGTATTGATAACTGAAATCATCTCTTGCAAAGAACCCCGGGCCTAAATCACCATATGAAACGATCTCAACTTTGGAATTAAACCGGTATTTAATATTGGTCGCAAAAAGAGGGTCAACCCATAAATTATCTCTGGATATGGATACTGGTTTACGCCCAAATATTTCACTGGTAATACCAACTTTAAAATAGGCAAATTTAGCGCCTAGTAATACATCAATATCGAATTGTTTCTTTTTTATTAAACGATAACCTAACCCAAAATCTCCACCCACATAAGTTAAATCCGTAAAGCTATTCTGTAGAAAAAAATCAAAAGGTGTTTTAAAGCCGCTGCGCAGCACGAGTGAACTGACATTGAATTGAGCTACCATGAAATCATTTCGGTATTGACCTGTGAACATCAAAGCAAATTTGATGGAGTGTCTGATGTCTCTAAAACTTAAATCAATATCATATCTTGGAGCTGCTTCGGGCAAAGTGCCTATTTCTGGAGGGCCTTCAACTGGGGGATTGCCAGGTGGTTCTGGGGGGCGGATTATAGTCCCTTGAAACCCAAGAAGCCAAACGTATGGGCCGGTTCTAAAATGCCATTTATTATAGGTAGAATCTTTTTCAAAGAAATTTTGAGCAGCTGAATCTGTTGCAAATACCTGTAGGAGAATGAATATTACAATTGTACTAATCAGCTGTTTGTTGGCAATCATTAAAGCATGTTTCACATTATGACTGCAAAATTAAAAAAATTGGATCATTCATACAGAGAAATTGCTTTTAAAAGATACCGTAGACCAGTATTTATCTTTCAACCACAAATTTTAGCTTCGCTGATTTTCAATTCGTGAATTACACTAATATGAAGAATTTATTCGCCGCTTAAGTTCTCAAATATATAGGCTTACCTAAAAATGTAGGTTTGGAACTATTAGCTTACCTCACACCCAACTAAGGTCGGAAGGCGACTAGAATCTTATGGCCTTAAGCTTAATAAAAGCGTAGTTTACGATTTAAATACTTTGAAAATGATAGAACTAGAGACTAAAATAAGCCTGTAAAAGGAAAGGAAAGCCATCAAAACAATGGCCAATAAACACATTACTTATATCAATCGCCATATAAGGTGATTTCTATCCGGTTGTCGGTAATCCCGAATTCTCGGGACGTTCAGACTCTGGTATGCAAGCAGTCAGAACGCTTAGTTATTAGGTAATGTTATTTTTGTTTTAAATTATTATTAGAAATAGTATTTGATATTAATTGAACTTCGAGCATCAATTGTATTATACCAACCTGTTTCCGTATTATTTGCCTTTGTTGGATGGTTTGATGTTTCGTATCCGTATGCTGGTGAAAAACTATAATTGAGAACAATGTGGTCATTAAACCAATAATCAATTCCTGAACCAAAATAAAGTAGCATACGCTTTTGAATACCTAGGTATTCATTTCTTTCATATTGCAAATAAGCTTGATAAAACACCTTGACAGACTTGAGGTTTTTATGTGGATAAATTTGGTATCCTCCTTTTATTCCTTCATATGTTAAGTCTGGGTCATTGTTATTTATCGATTTCATGTAACCTAAGAATATTACATGCTTGCCTATTTTGTAATTAATTGAAGGAGAAATGTAATCCCTGGTAATGCTTGTGTTTGCCATTAACTGCATTTCCAGCCCAATCTTATTGGTATTATTAAAAGATTCCTGTGCTTTTGAATTGATTACTAACAATGTGAATACAAATAGTGTGATAAAATTTTTCATAAATACTGTCATTCAATAGCCTTATTAATATTGAGTATGTTTATTCTTAAGCATAATGGCCTGTCGCATGTTGTTGTTAAAAGGCGATTTAACCTTACATACTTTCCAATTTGAGCTGAGCCAAATCTTTTATTTTTTTTCCTTTTCATTTAAAGCCAATTATAAATCATGAACACCATAAAAAAACTACTCCTTGTTCATAAATCAAAGGTTTGGCACTGATTGTAGAAACCATGAACCTTTCAAACCGCCACACATCTTACGAACCTTGTTTCCAGGCATTGTGCGCTGTATTGCTTATTTTCCGAACTTATACCTAATTCCCAAACTACCTCTAAGAATATTAGATTCACCAAATATTGGCGTTAATTCAACATGAAATCCAAATTGCTTTTTCGCTAATGGATAAAAATTAAGTCCTACTGGAAATACGAATCCTTCAAAGTCACCCGTTCGACCACCAAAACCAGTGTAAAATTCATAGTCCGTGTTTGTTATTATGTCATATGTGACTATTCCTTCGATTGATATTTCTTCAAAATATACATCCGTTCCAATTCTAAATTCTGGTCGGAACCTTTCATTTATTTCATAATTTATTCCAAAAAATGGTATACTTGACTGGTGATAATCAACACCAATTTGCGCATTTGTAAATATTGGAATAATGAGTAAAGAGAACAAAATAAATAATCTCATAGCATTCTGGTTTAGGTTTTAAAATAGAGCTGCTTGTCTCAGCAAATTTATTTAGGATATGCAAATAGCGCACAATTACACGATCCACTTAGTATTCATTCTAATCGTCTTAATTATTTTCACAATTTATTTTACTCATATTAAAGTAAAACGTATTGGTCTTACCAAATCTATACTAAACAAAATATATATCCAATACTATATAGTTAATTAGAAACATTCTAAATTTAGTAGCATTTGACGCTGAATCAGGTAATTGAACACTGCCTCTAGGAGGCTCCTCATTGACTTTAGTATTCATTTTCCGCACTCTAGCATGATCTTCCAGCATTCCAGTACGTTCATCCAGCCCTTCAGTATGCTTTTTCAGCTCACCAGTACGTTCATCAAGTCTGCCAGTATGCTCTACCAGATCTCCAGTACACTCTTCCAGCTCTTCAGTATGCATTTCCAGGTCGCCAGTACGTTCATCCAGCACTCCAGTACGTATTTTCAGCACTCCAGTATGGCCATTCTGTTTCTTTTATTGTTTCCTTAATAGCTATAGATAACTGCAATAGTAAGGCTTAAACACAATAAGCTGCGATAAGTCCATACAAAAGGCCTAATACCGATTATACATTTGGTATAACAGAAACAGCTTAAGTTGTTTTTATACCGATAACAGGAAAATTAATCTTAAAAATATTGAACTTGAGCTTAGTAAGATTACTTACGCTTCAATCGTGTGTAGTTAACAATGTAAATACCGCTAAACACAATCATACCGCCAACAATTTGCCAGGCGCTTAATGATTCGCCCAACACAACATAGGCGGCAATAGCAGTTAGTACGGGCTGCCCTAATAAGGTAGGCGATACGGTAGTAGCCTTAAGGTAGCCCTGGGCATAATTAATGAGTGTCCAGCCACCCACATGCACTCCAATACCATAAACCAAATAGATTAGCCAGGTACGCTCGTTATAACCCGTAAACGAATAGGAGGTAAAAAGTATAATAATACCTACCGTAAGCGCGGCAGCAAAAGTACTGATAGATAAATACTGGAGGGTTCCCATTAATTGTCTTCCTTGTTGGGTAAATAAGTGATAGGCACCATAAAACATACCCGCCAATACTCCTAAACTTATGCCGGTAAACAAACCATCTTGCACGTACAAACTACGGTACACCATTACAATCATGCCAGCCAAAGTAATGCTCAAACCAATCCAGAAGCCCTTATTTTGTTTCTCCTTAAAAAATAAAGCAGCGCCAAAACCAACCCATACAGGCGCCAGGTTGGCCATTAAAGTAGGTATGGTCGCATTGCTCAGTTCAATGGCCATCGACCAAAGTCCGGTATCAATACCAAAGGCAATACCACCCAATACGGCTATGTAAATACCCTTTTTCGAAAGTGCTTTTACAGCCTTCCACTTATACACAAAGGGAAATATTAGTACCAGCGAACCAATGGCCACACGATAAAAGGCAGTTATTAGGCCGGGTGCTTCGGCCGATTTAATCAATACGGCTGAAAAACCAATAATTACCAATCCTGTTAAAAGTGCGATGTATGCTTTTAAGTGCGGTTTAGTCGACATCTAGCTAGATTTACGGTATTTTTTAACAATAGAATAGGTGTAAAAACCCAGTGCCAGCCATATGAAGCCAAAGGCAATTTGTTTCTGAATAGGAAAATCCTCGTGATATAAGAAGATTCCCAGAAGTAACATGATGGTAGGCCCTATGTACTGCATAAAACCTACCGAAGTGAGTGGTATGCGCTTGGCACCTTGCCCAAACCAATAGAGCGGAAAGGTTGTAACCACACCTGCCAGAATAAGTAAGGCATCGATGGTTCGGCTTTCGTTAAACAATGCACCTTGGCCACTAATTAAACCCCAAACAATGTAGCCCAAAGCAAAAGGAGCCAACACCAAAGTTTCGATAGCCAGTGCGGGCATCGATTCCACGCCACTCATTTTTTTAAGCAAGCCATATATACCAAATGAAATGGCTAAATAGATAGAGATCCAAGGGAATTTACCATAATCGATGGTGAGATAGACCACGGCACAAACGGCCAGCAACAAGGCAATGAATTGTAGTTTGTTCAGTCGCTCTTTCAGGAATAACATACCCAAGGCCACATTAAACAATGGAGTAATATAGTAACCCAGGCTGGCTTCAACAATGTGATCGATGTTAACCGCATAAATGTAAACACCCCAATTGCTTCCTACCAAAATGCCAGTGGTACAAAGCGTTAAGAGCGCTTTTTTATTTTTAAATATTGGACGCAGGTTTAAGTTACCCTTCCAATACAGAAATAACAAAACGAATATGAGCGACCAAAATATACGGTGCGACAATACCTCAAGTGCTGGTAGGTGACTCAACCATTTCCAATAGATGGGTAATAAACCCCAGCTAACAAATGCCTGTGCCGTGTACAAATATCCTTTTGCCTGATCGGACTGTTCTGCTGCCATTATTATATTGCTTATAGATAAATCGTAATATAATGCCGATGTATTAATGAATAGTGCTAAGGAGTATGCGAACTTAGCGCTATCCCGATGACTATCGGGATCATTAAACAATCGGTAGTATTGTGTTTTTCAGCGAGCTAAGATAAGAAGAATAAAAGCAGAATTGCCATGATAATTGGCAATGAATTATAAAGTCTTATTGGCAAATAAAGAGCAGGTAAAGCTAAGCCAGAGGACTATGTTTATTCCAGTGCTTGAACTATGCCATAAACAAGTCAGCCCTTACTCCTCGGGCGGTAAATAATTTAAACAATGAAACACCTGCTGTTTATAGTTACGGCCTATGGGAATAGCCTTTTCATTTATAGAAATAGTGGTGGAAGTAAATCCAGTAATCTGATTGATGGATACGATATAGGAACGGTGGATACGAACAAACAAACTCTCGGGCAAACTTTGCTCAATGGACACCAAGGTCTGGCGAGCTGTAATAACCCGGTTCGATGTATGAATGTTCACATAATCCTTAAAACTTTCGATGTACAGAATATCCTTCAACAACACCTTATTAATCATCTTACCTGCCTTCACATACACATAAGCATCGCTGCCTTCCTTTTCGGGATGATGCACCTCAATTGTCTGAGGCTGCATCTCAAAAAACTTATTGACGGCACGTACAAATCGCTCAAAGGAAATGGGTTTCATCAGATAGTCAACAATATCTAACTCGTAACCTTCCAAGGCATAATCCTTATAAGCCGTGGTAAGTATCACCTTTGGCGGATGTTTTAAGGAACGAAGAAACTCAATACCTGTTAAGCCAGGCATCTGAATATCGAGAAACAATAAATCAACCTTTTGCTTACGCAGAATCTCAAAAGCATCGGTTGCCCTATGGCAGATAGCTACAATATTGAGCGAAGCCAATTTATTAACATGCGTTTCAATCACCTCGGCAGCCAAAGGTTCATCATCTATAATCACACAATTAATACTCATGAGGGATGATTTATTTTAAGGTCAACAACAAACTCATCATCTTTAATGACCATTTTTAAGGAATGCTTATTCGGATACAAGAGCTCTAGGCGACGGCGCACATTCTTCAGTCCCAATCCTTCTTTTATTTCGGATAAATCTTCATTTAAAGTATTGCAAGTATGCAAATGCAGGCAAGCGGTATCAATATCTATATTAATATTTATCTCGATGTGCTGATTGCCCTTATCAGCACCATGTTTAAAACAATTCTCGATGATCGGTAGAAGCAAAAGAGGTGCTATCCTGCTATTATTAGCCTCACCCTTTTGCTCATAGCTTATATCCACCATGCTTTTATGATGACGGATGCCCTGAAGATTTATGTAATTAGAAATAAAATCCAGCTCCTTGTGCATGGGCACATAATCCACCGAACAATCGTACAACATGTAACGTAACAAATCGCTGAGCTTCAATACAACATCGGGCGCATCCTTCGATTGCTTCAAGGTAAGCGCATAAAGGTTGTTTAAGGTATTAAATAAAAAGTGAGGATGAATCTGTGTTTTCAGGAAGTTTAACTCCGCCTCCTTCTTTTCACTTATTAAGGATTGTTTCAGGTTTTGTTCTCTGTACCAAGTCTTAAATAGCATGATAGTAGCAGCAACAAAGGGCAACTCATAATTGGTAATAATGGCAACAAATATCTTAGGCCAGTAAAAAACAGGATACGCCGACTTATCGCCATAAAGTGGGATTAAGTAGAAAGTCATCCAAATAGCAAAGCCGTACAAAATGGCTTGAATAGCCGTAAAAACACCAAACTGCAAAAACTTACGCTTGAGTAAAAAGCGTGGAATAAGAAAATAAATTAAGCTATAAGTACCCAACATGCGAATGGGTAACAAAAGCAGGTTTGACTTAAACTCCAGCTCATAATTACCATTGTACTCGCCATACGATATGGAATAAAATAAATACGAGACGAGCCAAAACAGAACATGCCAAATGACTCGGTTCTTAAAGAATATATTATTAACCATTTCCTTCATTTGCTCCAGCGATTATTAGTATTTACTGCAATGGATAAATGTATATTTTATCGATGCTAATTACAAACACATGCGATAAACAACCAACAATACGCGACAAATAACAAATAGGCAGGACAAAAGAAGATAGTTAAGGCTAAGGGTGTTGTTTGTCGTTAAAAACAAGGTCTTTGTCTTTATAAAAAAGCAGGTATTGAATCAACAATTACATTCGTTTCATAATCTGACAAGCATGAAACGACTAAGCCCACTTTTACTCTTTGTATTGATTCATTTCAATAGCCTTGCGCAAGCACCTCCAATGAAACACATACAGATAACACGTGGTGACAATGAATTTATTATCGATGGTGTTATTAACGACGATGAATGGGAACACGCCAGTTACATAGATGATTTCTGGCAACACTGGCCAGTTGATACAATTCCTGCCATTAAACGAACAGAGGTGAAAGTTAGCTACGACAATGAATTCATCTATGTTTCGGCCAAATGTTTCGACGATAAGGCCCAGCCAATTATTACATCGATGAAACGAGATGATGAAGGCGGCTTTTGGAACAGCGATGGTTTTAGTGTTACCATCGACCCGGGCAATAACGATACCAATGGTTACTTTTTTGCCATGAACCCGAGGGGCATACAAGTAGATGCTACTGTTTCGCAGCGTGGAGCCAACCCAATAGTTGATACCTTTTGGGACGATTACTGGTTAGGCGAGGCACGCATTACTGATTATGGCTATAGTTACGAAATGGCCATTCCTTTTTCATCCATTAAGTTTGATGCCGATAATAACCAATGGGGCATCAATTTTATCCGTAACGACATTGAATTAGGCGCCTACGATCTATGGTGTCGCTTCCCAATGGATTTTAGTGGTATGGACTTTGGCTATAATGGCAATGTTACTTTCAAAGATGATGTTCCGAAAGAGACCAAGGGCAAGATAAATATTTTTCCTTCCGTTTCGGGAGCTGTTATTAACGACCGTGAAGCAGATGGCAAAACGGAAGTGAAACTCAATGGTGGGCTGGATGCTAAAATGGCCGTTGGGTCTAACCTTTCGCTCGATCTTTCCATCTATCCTGATTTCTCAACCGTGAATGTGGACCGCCAATACATCGACTTTTATCGCTTTGAATATTACATGCCCGAGATGCGCTCTTTCTTTCTCGAGAATGGCGATCTGTTTTCCGGCTTTGGAACGTATACCGATCACACCACACCTTATACCGACAATCGTATTAAACCACTTTACACCCGACGCATTGGAATTTACGACTGGAATTATGTACCCATGACTTATGGTGTTCGTCTATCGGGCAATGCCAGCGAGAAAGTTCGTATTGGTGTGCTCAATGTGCAAAACGAAGCTTATGAAGATCTATCGGCACAGAACTATTCAGCTACTTCATTTCAATGGAGCGTACTAAAACGGTCGGCCATAAAAGGCATGTTCACCAATCGCCAAATGACACCAGATTTTATGCGATTTGACAAAGAGGACTATAACCGAACGGCTGGTTTAGAATTTGATTACATGAATAACAAAGGCAACTGGACAGGAACAGCCAAATACCACCACAGCTTTAACCCCGAAAACTATGGTAAAGCGGCTTACCTTGGTGCCGAGCTCAATTACAACTCCTCGACATTACGAGTGGCGAATCGTGTGTATAATGTAGGCGATAATTATATTAACGACATGGGATATGTGCCCCGTCTCTACAATAGAAACGACCGTGATGATACTGAATTTCGACAAGGATTTACGGAATTAACGAATCGAACATCTTATACCTTCTACCCCAAAAATGATAAACTATTACTGATTGCACCTGGCAACAACTTTAGCGCTTACACCAACCCCAATGGAAGCATTAAGGATTATGTTGGTCACTTAAATGTTTACACCGAATTTGAAAGTCGAAGTTCGATAAATGTTTTTATGAATTACGAACAAGCCAACTTATTGGCGCCTACCGATATTTTAAAAAACGATAAATTATTGGAGGCAGGGCAATACAATTTCCAGAGCATTGGCATATTATACACAAGTAATTGGCGAAAGCTATTTAACTACAATTTATCAGCTGAGAATGGCTTCTTCTACAATGGCGAAAAAACATCGCTTCATTTGGGTGCCAAGTACCGTGTTCAACCATGGGGTAATTTTAGTTTCGATTACGATTATTGTAACCTGCGTTTCCCTGGTGACATTGGCACTGAAATCTATCACCTGGCTGCCTTACAAGCTGAGATTACTTTTAAAAAGGATCTTAGCTGGACAACATTGGTGCAGTATAATACACAAGTTGACAACATGAATGTCAATAGCATGTTGCGTTGGCGCTTCCGACCTTTGAGCGATTTTTTTATCGTTGTTAAAAATGATCGAACGAGTCACAACTTTAGTGATAAAAAATTGCAAGTGAATTTTAAATTGAGGTATTGGTTAAACTTATAAATGAAATAAGGTTGATTGGAGAACCTTGGTTAATAATAAATGATAAAAATTCAATTTCATTCCTAAAGAGTCCAAAATTTAGGCACGAATTAGATCCTCGTGAAAAACCGCAATACTGGTAACGACCTTTATTGCGGTTTTTGCATTCTTAGTTTGAACGCAGAGACACAAAGTCTCAGAGGTTTTAATCACAAAAAAAAATTTCAGTATCTACGCACACATTTTTCATACAAAAAAATCTTTCAAATCGAGTGACTGATTCGCCCAATAAAGCAGCACCCCAGCTATGATTAATGCCAAAACGAAAGCGACAACTTGCTTAAAAAAAGCTAAACGGTTTTGTCGGATTAGTTTTTGCCTAAGCGCGTTCAACTCATCCGCGCTCAACTCCTTTTGTTCTTTCGTTTGGTGGCGATACGAACTACTGATCTTCTTATTCAGGCCTTTAAATAATGAAGTTTTCTTTTTAACGAGCTCACGATTATCTCGCATGCTCTTTATCATGGCCATTACGTGTCCTGCTGATGACATCATTATTGAGGTTTAAGGTTAATCAAATACAACGGGTAAGTTGTTGTTCTTAGCCAATTTATATAATTCATGCACTTGCGATTCAACAATACGATCAACTGAAAGTGCAGGCAGTTTATCAAGCGGAAACCAACGTGCTTCTTCAATATCGAAATTACCACGTAACTCCCCTCCAACAACTCGACACAAGAAAATGATTTTATATACATAAAATGCCGAAGGTGGGTGTGCATGACAGCGTTTATCATAAACAGCCAACAAGCGCTCAACTTCAACATCAATACCTGTTTCTTCTTCGGTCTCCTTAACGGCTATTTCGGCAGGCGTAAAACCAATATCGGCCCAGCCGCCTGGTATCGACCAATGGCCATCCACCACTTCTTTGGCAAAGAGTATTTCATCGTTCTCGTTCAATACAAAAGCCCTTACATCCACCTTAGGGGTAGGATATTCCGTTGGCGGAACATAAAAATGATCTAAAGATTCAACCGGTTTTTGGGCCATTTCAGCCATCATTTCCTGACTCAGATCAACTAACTCCTGATTGCGTTCAATTTCATAGCTATTTTGAGCATATACCAACCCAGTCTCGCCAAGTGCTTTAATGCGTTTTATCGCGTTCAAGTAATCCATAGTACCAACACTTAATTTTCAACACTTTCTTCAATTTTTATCTTTGCTACTTTTAACGATTCAGCAAACATTTCTTCTTCTTTTGAAACTTGTTTAACCATTAAAATGGTAACAATAATGGCAATAATATCAAAAGTGTCGGAGATAATAAATGCCATAGATGAATTACTCAATTCAAAAACTGTTTCAGCTCTTAAACTTGACCGAAAAGCAATTTGCCCCAATATTCCTCTGATTATATAAACCGTCCACCACATTCCAATAATTCCTGAACTAATCTGCAAACGATATGAAGGCACCACAGTTATAACCACGCGTTTCATTTCCTGCAGTAATTCTTTCATTATTTGGTATGGGCGATATAAATTTATAAACGGAATGACGAAGCTCCAATTGGTCATCGTTTCGCTATAAGTTATATTTCGTATTCCACTTCGGTGCAAATTACCATAAGCCCTGCGGAACCATCCTAGAAAAACAACAACTGAGGTAATCGTTAATCCTGTTTGAACCAAACCTATAATCCCTTGTCTTAAATCACTCATCTCTAGTTGGGAATCATCATACATCAATCCTCCCTTTAAATCCTGTAACAGATTATGTTCCATTACATTTGACACAACTGCAAATACAGTAGTTATACCTAAAAATATAAATACCCTCTCAGTTATTTTTGCCCTTTGAGAGTTGTCCTTTAGAAGCTCATTCGAATTTTCAATCATACATTTAATTTAATCCATTCAAGTCTGAACCTTAAATCTAACATTTTTTGTTAAATAATTGATGACTCCAATTAAGGAAGGACTAAACAATACTACGCAATAATAAAATCGATAAAGTAGAGAAGCAAAAGAAGAAGGCCGTACCAAAATATTCCAATCATTACAATTCGCAGCACCCTATACTTATTTTTACTTTTCAGTAAAAAATAAACACCTGATGAAGCAATCATCAACAATATGGTATTCAGAATTGCCATATAAAGAATCCGTTTTTATCACAAGTCATAAGTTACTACTAATAACACGATATGAAAAGGCTTAAGCTTAATAAATGCTGAATGTATCTCATTTTACATTTTTAACACTCTTTATATTTCGGCATGCCATGTCAATGGATTATTTATCTACCTTTGTGATGTATTTAAAACTGGATTTTTTGATTTTAGGCTGATAGTTAGTTTTTACCTTCCGTTAGTAATTAGGTTCCAACCTTCCGCATTTCATTAGACCTTTATTTAAGTAGTATTTTTTTTAATTAGGTGCATCTGAGGCACCGTGTATTTTAAGTTTTTATAAGATGAATATTTTTATTTCAAATTTGACCTACGCCATTACAGATGGTGATTTAAACGATTTATTTGGTGAGTACGGTGAGGTTTCATCGGCAAAAGTTATCATGGATCGCGAAACAAGAAAATCAAGAGGTTTTGGTTTCGTTGAGATGAGTGATGACGAACTAGCTAAAAAAGCTATCGAAGATTTAGATCGTGCTGAATATGATGGTCGTATCATCAATGTTAAAGAAGCATCTCCACGTCCAGAGCGTGCTGGTGGTAACAGAGGTGGCAACCGCGGTGGTGGTCGTCGTTTCTAGTCTTTAGCTAAAAAGAAATTAAAAGCCCAATCTGAAACTCAGATTGGGCTTCTTTATGCGCTAAAAAAGAGTCAACCCTATATGGATTGACTCTTAAAAAATAAAAATTATCACTAAACCATAGTCGAGCAATATTTCTATTAATTCGATTATATCTATACTATTGTTCTTCCAAAAGGCGTTAATGCAACACCAGCCAACTTAAAATGTTGACGTGCAAAAGGGATACCGATAATAGTGATGGCTAACACTATTCCCCAAAACACATGAGTTAGTGCAATTATAAAACCACCAAATATCAACCAAAGTACATTCATAAAAGTACTTAAACAACCTGATGCCTGAGGTTCGTAACGGGCTTCGCTTCCAAATGGCCATAAAGCCAAAACTCCCAATTTTAATGTTTGTAGACCAAAGGGTATACCAATAATAGTGACAATTAAGAGTAAACTACAAACAAAGTACTCAAGCGCTATTATCAATCCGCCAAAGATTAACCAAATTAAATTTCCTATAAATGACATTTTATTAAGGTATTAGTGATTAGGTGATAGTAATTGGATGAATATGTTTCCCAATATTGCCATCTGCGTTATTTCAATAAATCGTTAATATTTTGTGCTAGTCAGAATACCAAAAGATTATAATCCAACAGAATTTTGCATCTAGCACCATTTGTTAGTGAATTACAAAACAAACTTCTGGCTATCCCGGATAATTATCGGGACTAACGGACTCTTTTATTTATAATTATCCATTTTCTCGGCCATTTCCTTTAGCTGTTCTACTTTAAAGTCGCCAAAGAAAGAAAGCAATACACCATTGGTTTCGCCCTGAAACAACATATGGCATTCCTTAACTTTACGCCCCGACTTTAAAACACGAATATCAACTGTGCCGCTGTCATTATCGATATCATGATCGTCGGCATCGATATCTTTAAATTTGCTTAGTGGCAAATAACGCAAAGCTTCTCCTCTGAAATCCATTGGTTCAGCATCTTTAGATGCTGTATAAATAACCACTTTTACCTCATTTAAATCACCTGTAACTTTACCTTCAGTACCGTCTTCATCATCATCAAATGATAAATCAACTGCATCTAACATGGCCTTTGAAAAAGACATCATGGTAACACCAGGTTTTAGAGCCATCTTTTCAAATAATCTATCCGAAGGGCGATTCTGTGCCATTGCTGTCAATGAAAAAGACAAGGCAATTAGTAATATTGATAACTGTTTCATTTTTTTAGTTTTAGATATGGGTATCAAGAATCAAGACCAATACGGCTCAAATTGTAGATTTCCCATCGTTTACAGAGAGCCAGAATTTATGATTGCTTGATGTATAAATGTTAAAATTATTTCTTGTTCAAACTTTTAGTAATTATCGATTAAACGGTCGAGGTATGGACTAACCTCTAAGCTTTTATTTTCAGGTATTTCAATATCGATGTACACTTTCTGCTTACGCATCAAAGCTTCATCACCCAAATTAAAGATCTTATCCAAATAGATAACTGAATCTTTTTGTTCCCAGAAATACTCTGTATTAACGGCATTAAACTCAGCGGCCTTATCGTTTAATCCCCTTGCTTTTTTTGTGATTTTAATTGAGAAATCATCGCCACGTATAATATTAATATGCGGATCGCCAGTTATTAACAATTGCTCGTCGGCCAATGACAATTCCAAGTTATCGACGTCTGCGAGGTATTCCTGATCAACAGGTGTGGTATTATTGGCTACTCTTAAATACACAGTCTCCGCACTTGTAGTTTGTAGCTGATGTGTTTCTGTAATAGAACCGCTGTCGCTAAAGCTTTTAGCAACTCGCAAACCAGTGAAAAATAACAAAACCAAGCCAGCTAACCATAAGCCAAGAGCAGACATACCAATAACTTTACCATTGGTTTTAAAACGGAAAATTAATTTTAATCCCAAATACAGAATGACTAAGAACGGTATAACTACTAAAAGCAATACAGCAATAGTCGCCAATAATTGGTCGAGATGAGACAGAAAATGATCGGGTACCGTTGTAATAAAGAAATTACCCTCAGATAAGGCTAAGCCAGGCATAGCATCCTTAAGTACGATAACTCCAACAATGATCATAATACACAGTACACTCCACAACACTATGCCAATTCCCAGAATGGTACCGAATACGTTTAGTACAGAGTGCAAGCCTGTGGCCATAGCATCTCCAGTTTTATTCATTCGTTGTTGCATATTTTTATAGTTTGGTTTGTTAGCATACGATCTAAACTTATTCGAAACGGCCTGGTATTCTTGCTTAATGTTATCACCAACATTCTTAAAAGTTACACCACCTCGCATCCTAATGCGTTGTTCCATGGTACGGGCCTCAGGCATGGCTATCCATAACACAATGTAGATAAGTATTGGTGAGCCTAATGACAGTAAAGCTGTAACCACAGCTATGATGCGAAACACCAATGGGTCAACATCGAAATAAGCCCCTAAGCCGCCACAAACACCTGCAAAAACACGGTCGTCACAATCGCGATATAGGCCTTTTCGCCCATAATAAGGTGGTGGTGCCGAATAGGTTTTATTAGATTCCTGATTGGTTTCATCCGCTTCGTCTTCATCCACAATCTCAGCAGGTTCTCCAATGGTTTCAATTATTTCTTCTACCACCGCTAAATTAATGGTTGAACCAGAGCATTTGTATTGGAATAATTCTGCAATACGTGCCTCTATGTCAGCCAGTATCTCTTCCGCTTCCTCACTTTTTCCCAAGCGTTTTTTGATGGTGTCAAGATATGATTTAAGCTTTTCGAAGGCCTGTTCTTCAACTTGAAAAGCACATCCATCAAGATTTATATCTATCGTTTTATTCATCTTCGTAAATTAAAAGTAGGTTAGCACATCAATAAAAAACCTCCGAACATCCAGAATAACACTTTAAGAGTAAGTGCACCCAGCAACAAAAAGGCAATGATGTAAAGTATGATTTTAAAGAGTGTTTTAAACACAAGTCCCACCACTAACAATACCAGTACAATGGTTAAAGCACCAGGAAAGAACACATGATTAAATGTAGGGGCAACACTATGTGTAAAACCGGTAAATACAGCCATTGGGGCGTGTAAAATATCGGTTCCAACATGTCCGAATTGCCATAATGCATACATACTCAGGATACCAGCAATAACTATCAATACTGTTTTATCTGACTTTGAAAAACGACTGAAGAAGTTTTCACCTGACTTATAGGCTTTAGACTGCTTAAAGTTGCCAAGGTTCTTT
The DNA here is from genome assembly GCF_050589805.1 of Carboxylicivirga fragile. Lineage (NCBI taxonomy): Bacteria > Pseudomonadati > Bacteroidota > Bacteroidia > Marinilabiliales > Marinilabiliaceae > Carboxylicivirga > Carboxylicivirga fragile. The sequence continues at coordinate 15,762 of NZ_JBNGOY010000063.1, forward strand.
TTTACCTCTTCATACTCATCTTTAATTGATTGCTCAATATTATTGATGGTAATGTGTTTTCCACGCATCTCCAATTTCTGAGCTGTTGTGAGTGCTGGTGGTAAAGCCATCCAAAGTACTAGGTAAATAAGTATAATAGCGCCCGACGTTAATGGAATCAATACCAAGGCTATAATTCGAACAATGATACTGTCGATGCCAAGATAAGCTGCTATACCTGCACAAACACCTCCTAATACGCGATTATCAATATCGCGATAAAATCGTTTGCTGGCCTTTACATATGCCATGCTTTGCGTTGTGCTTTTTGCCTTTGGTTCTTCGTCATTTATCTCTTCGGGTTCGCCCATAATAACAATAACATCTTCAACCATTGCCATTGAAACAACACCCGTTTCGCGATTAATTCTATCTTCAAAAATCTCTGAAATACGACTCTCGATATCACCTATTATTTCCTCCCCGCTCTCCTGGCTTCTGAAACTCTGCTCAATCTTATCCAGATAAGCTCGAAGCCTCGTATAGGCATCATCATCGATAAAGAACTTTCGCCCGTTTATATTTATTGTAACTGTTTTCTTCATGACTTCAGGTTATTTGGTTTGGTGAATTAGGTCAACAGCATTAACCAGTTCGTTCCACGAGCTATCCATTTCTACTAAAAACGTTTTGCCCTCTTCGGTGAGTGCATAATACTTTCGTGGTGGACCTTGAGTAGACTCTTCCCAACGATAACTAAGCAGCTTCGCATTTTTCAAACGTGTTAAAAGAGGATATAAAGTGCCTTCTACAACAATCATTTTCGCCTCTTTTAACCGGTTAATAATATCGGAAGCATAGGCATCGTTATTAGAAAGGATAGATAGAATGCAATATTCCAATACCCCTTTCCTCATCTGCGCTTTTACATTTTCTACATTCATTCTCCCGGTTTTATAGAGTTATTATATACTTGATATGGCATTCTTCTTATATAAGAAACCATGCTCAAAACATTTACTAATTTCAATGCTATCCTTAGTCTGCTTTTTGTCAGTTTTAACCTTCTTCACTTTCTTGTTCTTTACTTGCGGTAAAGCTGATTTTGCCTCAGTACATTGTTCTGTTACTTCTTTTGCTTTCGAAAGCGTATCAACTTCTGTACTTTGAGCCTGATTAAACATTGACAGGCAAAAAACCATTGTCAAAGCCAAAAGCCATTTTTGATTAATTCGTTCAGATAGTTTCATGACACAATACTAGTTTATACAATGAAATTGGTATTACAAATATATGGTTAAAAGCAGGTACTATGCAATACAAAGTACTAAATATTTTTAAATTATTTTTTCCAAATCTTCCAGAAAGCAGTATTTATAGGCAATACAGACAAAAAATATTTTTTAGGCTTGACGCATTATTTTTGTATTTTTGTTCAAAATCAATCAGTTTTCATGTTCGAATCCGGTTATCTCGCACTTTTTTTAGCTTCTTTTTTAGCCGCAACTGTTGTTCCCTTCAGTTCCGAAGCATTACTTTCTGGGATGTTAGCAGGTGGTTACGATTTATATTGGAGTCTGGCATTGGCTACCTTAGGCAACTGGCTAGGTGGCATGAGCTCTTATGGCATTGGTTGGTTAGGCAAAACTGAGTGGATTGAAAAATACCTGCGCATCAAACATGAACAGATATTAAAAACACAGCAACGCATTGCTGGAAAGGAATTATGGATATCCTTCTTCTGCTGGTTACCAGGCATAGGTGATGTAATTGCGGTATTACTTGGGCTGCTCAAAGTAAATGTATGGAATGTTGCTATTGGTATGTTTATTGGGAAAATGCTGAGGTATTTAGTTTGGGCTCTGCTTACACTGAAAGTGATTGAGTTGTTTTAAATTTGAACATAAACTAAAGATTAGGGATGAATTTCTGATCTGTACTTGTAAAGTGAGCAAGATTTTGAAATGCTTCACCATGTCTTAAATCTCTCTAATTTATTCCATATACTTGGATTAATATTTTATTTAACATATATTAAACCCTTTATTTTAAAACAAATAACATGCGTTTGACGATATTCTTATTACTCTCTTTTGTTACTATTTATTCTACTAGCCAAGAAATCTTACTTAAAACCAAAATTGACAGCATACAACATTTAATTAATCAGTACAGCTCTAAAATTAGTTCCTTAGAAAAAGAGAGTGATTTTTTCAAAAAAGAACTTAACAGGTATATCCTAGATCAAACTGAAGGCGAAACTTATATATGTATTAGCGGTACATACATATATAAAAACTCAAATGGTATAGGTAACTTAAAAAAGTTATCCTATGGGAATAAAGTAAAAGTACTTCAAGCTGATGATAAACTATTTAAAGTTTTGTTTAAGGGTATAGAAGGTTACGCATTCAGGGATGCATTAATTTCAGAGGTGGATTATGCAAAAAATCAACTGGTCAATAAAGAAAAAGCTGATAAAAAAAGACAAGAGCAATTAGTATTACTTGAACAGCAAAAAAAACGAGAACAGGATCAACTTGCACGCCAAAGACAACAGAAACAAAATAGAAAGAATAGATTAATAAAAAAATATGGAGCGATTCAAGGGGAGAAAATAAATAATGGCTCAATTTGGATCGGAATGTCAAAAGAGATGGTTATTGATAGTCGTGGGCACCCATCAAAAATCAACCGAAGTGTTGGAACTTGGGGAGTTCATGAACAGATGATTTATAATAATGACGTTTATATCTATATTGAGAATGGCATATTGGCATCATGGCAGGATTGATCTGAGTATATGGCTTTGCTGGCGTTGAAAGATATTTAGTTGATTTAAACTTCTCCATTCCTTTGATTATAATTTGACAGATTACCTCAACTGAAAACTTGACAAATATGCGCCAGAAACCGAACAGCTATAAAGGAACGGTTCTCTCCTAGCAAGCTGCAAATAAAGAACCGCTCCTTAATATTTTACAATTTTTAGGCCCTCATTTCCTTAATTTTTCTCATTTTTGTGCCTGTTTTGTAATTGATTAAAAGAAAACGGACCTTTTAGGTAGGTGTTTCATACCTGAAAAGAAGCAAGCAAATAATAAGTAACTGAAGATATGAGTGTAGAAAAAGAAGAAGGCATCAGTAAATCATCCTTTGATACGGCTGTTCAAAAAAGTAATGCATTAGAAGCTGATTTAAATATCAATCCACATAAACACCGTGTATTAACGGGTGATAGACCTACAGGAAATCTTCACATAGGTCATTATTTTGGTTCATTACAAAACCGTGTTCGCCTTCAAAACCTTGGTGTAGAAACATACATTGTGATTGCCGATTACCAGGTATTGACCGATCGTGATGTTTTTAAAGACATCTCAAAATATGTATATGAATTAACATTGGATTATTTAGCATGTGGTTTAGATCCAGAAAAGTTTAAAACGCATATTTTCCCACACAGTCACATTCCGGAACTTAACCAATTGTTGGTTCCATTCTTATCATTGGTATCAAATGCTGAGTTGAGCAAGAATCCAACCATCAAAGAAGAGATTTCAGCATCGGGCCAAAACGTGATTAACGCTGGAATGTACACTTATCCTGTGCATCAGGCTGCCGATATACTTTTCTGTAAGAGTGATGTGATTCCGGTAGGAAAGGATCAATTGCCACACATTGAGTTGACAAGTAAAATTGCCAAACGATTCAATAAGAAATTTAAGGCAAGGGTTTTTCGTGAGCCAGTTGGTTTATTGAGTGAAACTCCTATGATTCTAGGATTAGACGGTGGTCAGAAGATGAGTAAGAGTAGAAATAATACCATCATGATTAAGGCCACGGAGGATGAAACGAGCAAGCTTATTAAAAAAGCAAAAACAGATTCGGAACGTGTAATAACTTATGATCCTGAAAACAGACCTGAGGTAGCTAACTTATTAATGCTTACTTCGCTTTGTTCAGGTGATTCTCCTGCTAAAATTGCTGAAGAAATTGGCGAACAGGGAGCTGGTAAATTAAAACAAATGACGGCTGAAGCTTTAAATTCGCAATTCAGTGAAATACGTAAGCGAAGAGTTGAGTTAGAAAAGAACGAAGATTACGTTAGAAGCATTCTTAAAGATGGTATTGCTAACGCAAGAGAAGTTGCAATAAGTACACTTGAAGAAGTGCGCCAAGCAATGAACATGAATATATAGTTTTTTGACTTTAATATATTTGAAAGGGATACCAATGGTATCCCTTTTTTTATTTCAATTTATCTTGAAACGCCTCATTTAAGTCTGCTGTGGAAATATATCCTGAATGCCGGAAAAATTCCTTCCCAGTATCATCAAGAATCACTTGAGTTGGAATACTTGCAATACCATAATACTTCATCAACCTAAGATTATCTTCAATCAAAACATTACGAAAAATAACATTTACCTCATCAGGGTATTTATGTTTTATTTCTTCCATAACCGTTTCCATTCGCTTGCATGCAGAGCATCCTTTTGCACCAAATTCTAAAAAGGTGATTTGATAATTCAACTCATTCTCTGAATAATTATAAAGTGAATCAACTACAACCTGAGCCCATGCTTTATCCAGAGCAGGCGCTTGATTTTTAATCATCGTAGATAAATGGGCATCCATATTATCTTTTAAACGATAGCCTACAATTATCAGAATAAATAAAGATGCAAAAACGAACCAGGGTAATATTTTCTTTAGCATTTCGATGAGTCCATGTTTTTAGAGTATCCAATTAAAAAGATACCCAAGTATAATTATAAATACGGCGATTGTACCGAAGAATATACCTATCAACTTCCATTTCATAACTTTCTTAAGAAGTGTAGCTTCTGGTAATGACAAACCAACAACAGACATCATAAAGGCAATAGCTGTTCCTAATGGAACTCCTTTAGCCACAAAAACCTGAATGACAGGAACGATTCCTGCAGCATTAGCATACATTGGAACGGCTAAAATAACAGCTAAAGGAATGGCATACCACTTATCTTCCGATAGGTACTCGGTAAAAAAACCTTCTGGCACATAACCATGCATCGCGGCACCTATGGCGATACCAATAATAACGTATAACAGTACTTTTTGTACAATACCCCATCCGTCGGCAATAATAGTTGGTAATCGATCTATGAAAGGTGTTTTTTCATCCTCCCATTGATTAGATTCTGCCTGTGCATTTGCCTGAATTTGTTTTACCCAATCGGTGAGGTATCTGTCCAATTTTAGTTTGCCAAGTAAATAACCTCCTACCATACCTAATAGTATACCACTTACGCCGTATATTAAAGTGGCCTTCCATCCGAATAAGCCCAAGAACATTGCAATAGCCACCTCGTTAACCAGCGGTGATGTTATTAAAAAAGCAAAAGTTACTCCGAGGGGTATGCCCCCTTGAACAAATCCAATAAACAGTGGGATGGAAGAGCATGAGCAAAACGGTGTAACGGCTCCAAAAAAGGAAGCAAAGAAATATTGCAATCCATACAGCTTTTTGCTTGTAAGGTAAACCTTCAATCTCTCTACAGGGAAGTAGGCGTTAACAACTCCCATTAAGGAACTGATAAGAAATAGTAAGATGACAATCTTCACCGTATCGTAAATGAAGAAGTTAATCGCTTCTCCTAAATGAGTTTCAGGCTTTAGTGTAAATATTTCGTACACTAAATAATCAGCTAAAGGTTGCAAATACATGTAGAGCGCAACTAATGCTGGTAGTACAATTGCTATTGATCCTATTAGCCTGATTTTTTTCTTTTGTTCCATGCTTAAGCTTATATTTGTTCGTAAAATAACGAATGATTAACTCAAAAAAATATTAGAAGAATAGGACAATCACATAGTAAACACCAATAACTATAAATAAGATAGCTACAATACGGCGAAACCATATTTCGAAAGTTTTTATCTTACTATAAAGCTGCCCAATTGAGCCAACACTAAAAGCCAATAACCAGGCAAAGATAATAACCGGAATACCGGTAGCTATGGCAAACACAAGAGGTAAGATAAGCCCACTCGGACTAGCAACCGTCATTGGAATTAACATACCGAAATACAACACGCCACTATACGGACAGAACGCCAAGGCAAATACAATACCTAGTAACAAAACGCCCCAAAAACCGCTCTTTGATTTATCTTCCATTTTATCGGTCAGATAACTCATGCCAGGTATATTCATTTTTAATACGCCCAACATAAACAAACCAATAATAATTAAAATTGGCCCCAAGAGCTTTTCACCCCATTCTTGCAGTGGCCCTGAAAGATTAAACTGGCTCGCACCAAAATAAAAGATAACACCAATGGCTGTGTAAGATATAGCCCTTCCTAAAGTATATATCAAACCATTGAGAAATACCTTACGTTGACTATTTAAATCCTTACTAATAAACCCAATAGCCGTAATATTAGTCGCTAATGGACACGGACTAATAGCCGTCATCAATCCTAGTAAGAAAGCTGAAAGTATTGGAAACTGTGAGCTTTCTAGAAAATTTTGTAGTACTTCCATTTTCAATTGTTAGTTAGCTTTAAGTCCGAAGACCGAAGCTCAATTCGTATTGTCTGAAATTTAGTAATTCACAATAAAAGATAGGTCATTGGAACTTAAACTAAATCCATTAAAACCTCATAAGCAATTAATTTATCAGCTATAGCAATGCGTCTATGGTTTCTTTAAGCTTGGCCTCTAACTTATCAGGATTAGTTCGCGCATTTAGGAAGGCATCGTTGGTCAGATTAATAAGTTTATCATCCTTAACAATCAAGAGTGTTTGACCGTCAACCTTGTAGGCTTTCAGCAAAGCAGAATTCTTTTGTTCTTCGCGATTAATTGACGTAAATACCACCTTATCAGCATAGTTGTTTTTAAGGTATTCAGTTGTTACAGCTTCAACTGCTTCGCATGTTGCACACCGACGTGTTGCATGAAAATAATAGGCATGAATTTCGCCTGCAGGAAGCACATGTTCAACTACATCTTGTACTTTATTTGTCTTTTCTTTTTGCTTATCAAAGTTACAGCTTACCAAAGAAAGAGCTATAAAACTTACTGAAATAATTAAACTGAAAAATTTAGTATGTGTGTTCATCTTGTACGGGATTTATTTGCTTAATATTTCTTTTAATTCTTTTAATGAAGGTACTTTTCCTTTTACCATTACTTTACCATCAACAACCAAAGCTGGAGTTGTCATCACATTAAATTTCATAATTTCCATGATGTCTTCAACCTTTGTTACAGTTGCAGAAATTCCTAACTCGTCGATAGCCTGCTTGGTTTGTTTTTCCAATGTTGAACATTTGGCACAACCTGTACCTAGTACCTTAACATCTATACCTGCCGGCTTTAAATTATCTATGTCCATATCGCTATTATTTTATTATATTATTGATTTTCTTGATTCAGAAATTGCATGAATAATTCCCGGGCATCAGCCCAATTGTCTTTATTAATACAGTACTTTACTTTTGGACCCTCAATTTCTCCTTGAATTAATCCGGCATCCTTCAATTCTTTCAAATGCTGCGATAAAGTTGATTTTGCAATTGGCAAATCATCACTTAGGTTGCCACTGTAACAACAACTTTGTTTCGAGAGTAACTCAAGTACATACATCCTTACTGGATGTCCCATGGCTTTTGCAAAACGTGCCATGCGCTTTTGTTTCTCACTAATTACACTTTTATAATTCATATACTTGTTCGTAAATTACCGAACAAATGTAGGCATTCTTTTTAATTCCCATAATAAGACTCGCTTTTTTTCAATTTATTAAGCCTTCGTCACTTTTTACAATAATTTAACATGACGTATTTGTACGTCATAAAAGCATGACGTATTTTTACGTCAAAATTAAAAAAAATGGCTGAAGCTAAAACACAACTATTCGATAATGACCTTCAAGAATTGGCTCAATTATTTAAAGCACTAGCTCATCCGGCACGCCTACAGATACTTAGTTTTTTGGCATCTCAAAACGCTTGCTTTTCGGGTGATATTACTGAAGAGATACCATTGGGCAGAACAACCGTAAATCAACACCTAAGTGAACTTAAGAAAGTTGGCTTGGTTCAAGGCATTGTGCGTGGATCGAAGACAAATTACTGCCTGGATAATAAAGCCATAGAGTTATTGGAAAAATCAGGAATCGAGTTCCTAAGTAAATTGAATAAGAGTAATTGCAACGATTGTTAAACATTAAATCATATAATCATGAGAGTATTAATTCTTTGTACTGGAAATAGTTGCCGCAGCCAAATGGCACACGGTTTTTTACAATCTTTCGACAAAAATTTAGAAGTGTTTTCGGCTGGAACCGAAGCATCAGGAAAGCTAAATCAAAAGGCTGTACAAGTAATGAACGAAATTGGAATCGACATTAGCCAACATACCAGCGATTCGGTTAACAAATACCTAAACGACAGGTGGGATTATGTTATAACCGTATGTGGTGGAGCAAATGAGGCTTGCCCTGCTTTTATTGGAGATGTTAAGCACCGTGTACACATTGGTTTTGACGATCCTTCGCACGCTGTGGGTTCTGACGAATTTATCATGAGCGAATTTTACCGTGTACGTGATGAAATAAAGGAGCGCTTCCATCAATTTTATCTTGAAAACCAATAATGTATCAATGACTCAATTTGAAGATTTGCCAATTAACTCATCAGCACATTAACTCATTTTCAAATTGGATAATCGTCGCATTTTCAAATTATATTATGAAAGCAGAAGATTTAAAATTAATAGTGAAAGAAAAATATGGTGAAATAGCACACCAGAGTAAGCAATTTAATGAAGCTTCGTGCTGCGGAAGTACTGGCTGTTGCGATACGGTTGATTATGCTGTTTTTGCTGACGACTATAAGGATTTAGAAGGTTACAATTCCGATGCTGACCTTGGCTTAGGTTGCGGTTTACCTACGCAATATGCAGGCATCAGCAAGGGCAACGCTGTACTCGATTTAGGAAGTGGAGCAGGGAATGACTGTTTTGTGGCTCGATCATTAGTTGGTGAGGAAGGGCATGTAACTGGCCTGGATTTCACTGACGCTATGTTGGCAAAGGCTCGTGAAAATGCTAAAAAACTAAATTTCTCCAACGTTGAATTTGTTAAGGGCGATATTGAAGAGATGCCATTAAAAGATTCAAATTTCGATGTAGTGGTCAGTAATTGTGTACTCAATCTGGTTCCTAACAAAGAAAAAGCTTTCGCTCAAATACATCGCGTTTTAAAATCCGGTGGTCATTTCTCAATTTCGGATGTTGTGCTTGAAGGAGAGTTGCCTCTTAACTTGAAAAATGCGGCTGAAATGTATGCTGGTTGTGTTTCTGGCGCAATACAGAAGAACGATTACTTAAAAGTAATTACAGATACTGGTTTTAAGAAGGTTGAAGTAAAAAAAGAGAAACTTATCTCCATACCAGACGAAGTGCTTCTCAAGTACATATCTGAAGAGGAGATTGCAGTATTAAAAGAAAAAGGAACAGGCATTTATAGCATCACTGTTGTTGGTGTAAAATAATAAGACGAAATAATGAGTTCTAAAAAACAGATTGGATTTTTCGAGAAATACCTAAGCTTATGGGTAGCCCTTTGTATTGGTGGAGGCATTATAATTGGCCATTTTTGGGGAGATACCGTGCAATTATTGAGTGGACTGGAAGTAGCCGGAGTAAATATTTTAGTTGCCATATTAGTGTGGCTAATGATTTACCCGATGATGCTTCAGGTCGATTTTACAAGCCTTAAAGGAGTGGGTAAAAAACCCAAAGGCATCATCTTAACTTTGGTCATTAATTGGTTAATAAAACCATTCACCATGGCCTTTTTTGCCTGGGTATTTTTCGATAAGTTATATGCGGCCTACATCGATCCATCGTTGGCAGGAGAATATATTGCTGGCGCTATCTTGTTAGGCGCAGCACCATGTACTGCCATGGTATTCGTTTGGTCTTACTTAACCGATGGCGATCCCAATTACACATTGGTGCAAGTATCGGTTAACGACTTAATCATTTTGGTAGCCTTTGTGCCAATTGTTGGCTTTCTATTGGGTGTAACCAATATCAGTATTCCATACGACACCCTTGTATTCAGTGTGATTATTTTTGTTGTAGTGCCTTTATTGGCTGGCACAATTACCAATCGCGTCCTTATCAAGAAATATGGTACCGAATGGTTTACGCAAACATTTTTACCAAAATTCAAGCCTGTAAGTATATTCGCTTTATTGGCAACTCTGGTTTTGTTGTTTGCTTTTCAAGGCCACAATATCACACAGAATCCACTCATAATTGTATTGATAGCAATTCCGTTAATTATACAAACCTACTTTATATTTTTCATCGCTTGGTTTGCTGGTCGTAAATTAAAGTTACCACATGCTATCTGCTCTCCATCAGCCATGATTGGAGCCAGCAACTTTTTTGAATTAGCTGTTGCTGTTGCCATTGCCTTATTTGGTTTACAATCTCCCGCAGCTCTGGTAACCGTTGTTGGTGTATTAGTTGAAGTACCTGTAATGCTTTCACTGGTTGCTCTGGCCAATAAATGGAAGTATTAAAGTTAGTTAGCAGTCAGTAGTTGTTAGCACTTGTTAAAACTAATAGCTACTGACTAATAACTAACAACTAATTATTATTTTTGCAGCATGATTTATTTAGTAGCAGGCATAGTAGTTGCGTTGATTGTGGCTTTCGTTTTTTCGCGCAAGTCGGATGGGAAGGAAGATACAGTTGAAGTAGCTGATGATTGCTGTGGCGCCCATGAAGTATGTGAAACGGATACGCTACTTAGCGCAAGCGATAAAGCTGAATACTTCGAAGACGAAGAATTAGATGCCTACAAAGAAGTTGAGGCAGATGCCTACAATGAAAAACAAATTGAAGAATTTCGTGAGGTTCTATTCACACTGAAAGAAAAAGAAGTAGCCGCCTGGTTACGTAGCCTGCAGCTTCGCCAAATTACTCCTCCCAATATTATTCGTGAAGAAGCTCTAATGATAGTCGCTGACTTACGTGGTATACTTGATTAGATATTGTTTCAATTTAAAAATGTGTCAATTGATCAATTTGGAGATGCGTTAATTAAATCACCATCTCACCTTCAAATAAACTCATCGATCAATCATCAATTCGATTACATTTTCGAATTAACCTATTGAATTAATCTCAGCTTATTCATAACTTAATTGGAAAAGATCGTTATGAAATCAGGCAAGCCAAATATTATTGTTGAATTAAGCTTTCAGTTTGCATTAGATATTATTGAGTTTTGTGAATTACTCGAAGAGAAACGTAAATATGTTGTAGGAAAACAACTATTAAAATCAGGCACCTCAATTGGAGCCAATGTAAGGGAGGCACAAAATGCAGAAAGTAAAGCCGACTTTATTCATAAATTGAAAATAGCAGCCAAAGAAGCTGATGAGACAGAATATTGGTTAGAGCTTTGCAAACATTCAAATAATTATCCATTCAATGAGAATCTTCTAGTGCAGATTAAGAGCATTATTAAAGTCATCTCTAAAATTATAGGAACTTCCAAAAGAAATTGATCAATTTGGAAATGTGGCGATTATTCGATTTGGAGATAAGCGGATGTGACAATGCATCGATTCGCAAATTACTCGTACTACTAATAAAAAACTTTTGTGCTTCCAGATTACTATAACAACACATTTTCAAATCTCCAAATTGAATCATTAACTAATTTCCAAAGTGAACAAATGTCATTTTTGATTCTTTATAAAAGCTGTATATTGAAATCCAAATTTTTAAATACATTCATATGTTTTCAAAAGACGTTTATATAAATCGCAGAAAAAAGCTGCAAGCCAAAGTTAAATCTGGTATTATCCTAATGTTGGGCAACAACGATTCACCAATGAATTATGCCGATAATGTTTACCATTTCCGTCAGGATAGTACCTTCCTATATTTCTTTGGTATTGACTTACAGAATCACGCAGCAATTATCGATTTAGATAACAACAAAGAATATCTATTTGGAGATGACATCTCTTTAGGTCATATTATTTGGATGGGGCCTCAACCAACCATGACTGAGAAGGCTGCTCAAATTGGTGTTGAAAATGTTAAACCAATGGCTGAACTAAGTAAAATGGTTCAGGAAGCAACCAAGAAAGGTCGCAAGGTTCATTTCAACCCTCCATATCGTGGCGAGAACATCATGCTTTTGAGTGATTTATTCGAAGTGCATCATTCAAAGGTTAAAGAAATGCCTTCTTTGGAATTGACCAAAGCATGTATCAATATTAGATCAATTAAAGAGCCTTGTGAAATTGCTGAGTTAGAAAGCCACATGGCAACTGCTTACAATATGCATACTACCGCTATGAAAATGGCACATGCAGGCGTTACCGAGCAAGAGATTACAGGCGCATTAGAAGGCGTTTCAATGGCTGGTGGAGGAATGGTTTCTTTCCCTATAATTTGTAGCAAACGAGGCGAAACTTTGCACAATCACGATCATAGTAACACGCTACAGAATGGCGACTTATTATTGGTTGATGCAGGTAGTGAATCACCTTTACATTATGCAACGGATAATACGCGTACAATACCCGTAGGCGGAACATTCTCTCAGCGTCAAAAAGAAATTTATCAGATTGTGGTTGATGCCAACAACATTAGTCGCGAAGCAACAAAACCAGGCGTTCAATACCGCGAAGCTCATTTGGTTGCCTCTAAGGTAATTGCAGCTGGATTAAAAGACCTTGGTTTAATGAAGGGTGATGTTGATGAAGCTGTAGCACAAGGTGCTCATGCTATGTTCTTCCCTCACGGCTTAGGTCATATGATTGGTTTGGATGTGCACGACATGGAAGATTACAACGACACATTAGTTGGTTACATGGATGAATTGCCTCGTAGTACTCAGTTTGGTTTGTCAGCCTTACGTCTGGGCCGTACCTTGGAAGAAAACTGGGTGGTAACAAACGAACCAGGCATCTATTTTATTCCTGCCTTAATTGATACCTGGAAAGCAGAAGGCAAACACACGGACTTCATCAACTACGATAAAGTTGAGTCGTACAAAGATTTTGGTGGCATTCGTTTAGAAGATGACATTTTAGTTACTAAAGATGGCTGCCGTATCCTAGGAGAACGCATTCCTATTGAAGTAGAGGATGTTGAAGCTACTGTAAAATCAGGAAAATAATATATTGAATTACTACATGAGAGTGTCCAAAAAGTATTTGTTGTGAACAAGCAAACTTTCAGTTTGTAACTTAACCTTTGTTTTACCCCTCCAAACCTCCCCTAAAGTGGAGGCTTAAGTGCGATAGCTATCGCACCCCTTTAGGGGATTTAGGGGTAGTAAAAAAGGATATTT
>NZ_JBNGOY010000064.1:0-28671 GCF_050589805.1 Carboxylicivirga fragile
CATTCAGCCTTACTAAAAGAGCTTTTGAAAATTGGTTTTGAGAAAAAAGAAAAAAGTCTACTTTTAACATGTCCTAAAAAAGGGAAGTCGACACTATCAAAGGGGGTCAATATCCGCCGGATTGGCAGAAATTTTAAGATTAAAATTGGTCAAAAACCTTCCGGTTTTAGAGGGTCAGCTTAGTGCGGATTATCCAATATGTATCAGGCCGAATGGTTACGATCCGACGACCTGATAGTGTCGTAGTTGAATAATAACAAGTTTCATATATAATAAAAACAGCCCTGTCGGATATCCGGCAGGGCTGTTATGCTAAAAGCAAGGTTGTTTATCTTTTGAGGTACCAATCAATGGTAAGTTCAATACCCGTTTCAAAATTCTCATCAGCTTTCCAGCCTAGTTCTGTTTCTATTTTTGTGGCATCAATGGCATAACGTCTGTCATGCCCGGCCCTGTCCTTTACAAAAGAAATCAAATCTTTATAAGAACTTCCATCTTGTTTAGGTTGCTTAGCATCTAATATTGCACAAATATGATTTACAATAAAGAGGTTATCTCGTTCGTTACGTCCTCCAATATTATAAGTTTCACCAGCTCTACCTTTGTGGTAAACTAAATCAATTCCCGTACAGTGATCCCTCACATATAACCAATCGCGTATATTTTTACCATCTCCATAAATAGGAATATTCTCACCTGCCAAGGCTTTACGAATAATCGTAGGGATTAACTTTTCGTTATGCTGTTTGGGTCCGTAGTTATTGCTACAATTACTGGTTGTCACATCCATTCCATAGGTATGAAAATAAGCGCGTACCAATAAATCAGAACTTGCTTTTGAGGATGAATAAGGGCTATTGGGCGCGTAAGGCGTATCCTCACGAAACAGTCCTGTCTCACCTAATGTTCCATACACTTCATCGGTAGAGATATGGTGAAAGCGACAATCTTCATAACCTTCCTTATACTTAAAAGGTGCCTCCATCCAGTATTTCTTGGCAACATCTAATAATGTGAATGTTCCATTTACATTAGTTTTGATAAAGATCTCAGGATCTGAAATGGAATTATCCACATGACTTTCTGCTGCAAAATGAATGACCCCACGGATATCAAACTTTTCAAACAGATATTCTACCAATTCACGATTACAAATATCTCCTTTTACAAACTCATAATTTCTTGCTCCAACAACTTCCTGAAGATTATTTAAATCACCTGCATAAGTCAGTAGATCTAAATTAATTATTTTATAATTCGGATACTTCTCAACAAAATAAGGTACAAAGTTGGCGCCAATAAATCCTGCTCCGCCTGTAACTAATATGGATTTCATTTTTATAATTATTTAAGGTTTAAGAGAATAAGGATAAAGGTTTAAGGATGGAAGGTTAAAATCAAAAGTAGCAAAGGTTAAAGTATAATAGATAAATTATCTGGGTTTAGATGTTTTTGAGTAGATACTGCCTAGTATCTTTTTTAGTTCAGTGGATTCATCCAATAATGCTTTCCAGACCTTATCACCTTCATTAACAGCGATAATAATTCGAATCCAATAATTTGTTTCTCGTATTTCCTTCAATGAAATACCAACCTTATTGGAAAAGTCTGCTTTTGAAACAGCCGCTTGAGCTTCTTCGTAATTGGCACCAACGGACGTTGCAGATTTAAGAATTTGATAAGAAATAACCTGGTATTCCTTCCCATTTGGTAATTGACGAACCTGCTTAATCACATTAACAGAAAAGTCAAACAATCTCCGTTGCAAGTCATTTTCCACCATTAACCAACTTTAACCTTTTTCCTTGATTCTTTTATCCTTGCTCCCTGACTCCTTTACCCTTAGAAAGGAATCTCAGTTTCTGACAATTTCTTTAATATTTTATCTTTACCTGAGAGCAATATTGACTCCTCATCCAATTGCCAATCAATATTTAGTTCGGGATCATTCCAAATAACACCTGAGTCATGCTCCGGAGCATACCAATTGTCCACTTTATAAGAAAAAATAGCTGATCGACTTAACACAATAAAACCATGGGCGAATCCACGCGGAACAAATAGTTGTCGTTTATTTTCATCCGATAAACTAACAGCAACATGTTGACCATAAGTAGGCGAATCTTTTCTTAAATCCACAGCAACATCAAGCACCTCCCCTTCGATACAACGAACTAATTTAGCCTGATTATAGGGGGGCAACTGAAAATGCAAGCCTCTTAGTACTCCCCTACTTGAGCGTGATTCATTATCCTGCACAAAATCAACCTTCCCGACATTAGCTTCGAACTGCTTTTGGTTAAACGATTCGAAAAAATAGCCTCTTTGATCACCAAACACTTTCGGTTCAATAATCACACATCCTTCTAACTTTGTCTTTATAAATTGCATTTAAACTCTTTTTGCGATTGACAAAAGATATTGACCATATTGATTCTTCGCCAGTTTATTTCCTTGTTCAATAAGTTGCTCTTTACTGATCCAGTTTTGACTAAACGCTATTTCTTCAGGGCAAGCTACTTTTAAACCGATCCGCTTCTCTAAAGTCTCCACAAAATGACTGGCCTCTAACAATGATTCGTGTGTGCCGGTATCCAACCAGGCGAAACCACGGCCCATCAACTCCACTTTTAAACGCTCGTCTTCAAGATACTCTTGATTAACGGTGGTAATTTCCAGTTCACCTCTATGACTTGGCTTTATGTTTTTAGCTACTTTAATAACATCATTGGGATAGAAGTACAGGCCTACCACAGCGTAATTCGACTTTGGTTCTTCAGGTTTCTCTTCAATGGTAGTCACATTGCCTTCATCGTCAAAGGTACACACCCCATAGCGTTCCGGGTCGTTCACCCAATAACCAAATACCGCGGCTTTATCTTCTTCCGCTACAGTTTTTACTGCATTTCCTAGCAACTCCACGAATCCATGCCCGTAGAAGATATTATCCCCAAGTACTAAACACACATTATCGTTGCCAATAAATTTTTCTCCCAATATAAAAGCTTGTGCTAAGCCATCGGGTGACGGCTGAACAACATACTCAAGAATTATCCCCCATTGTGAACCATCACCCATTAAGCGTTTAAAACCTGCCTGATCTTCAGGTGTCGTTATAATTAACACCTCCTTAATCCCAGCCAACATCAAAACTGATAGAGGATAGTATATCATCGGTTTATCAAAAATAGGTAGTAGCTGTTTTGATGTAGCTAATGTAATGGGGTGTAAACGTGTGCCGGAGCCTCCTGTTAAGATAATACCTTTCATAATGAAATATTATAATTCTTTCTTTCTTAGCATCTCAATAAATACTTCTTCGTACTGGCTTACAATCCTTTCCCAATTATAAAGCTCCCTAATTTTGTTGAAATTTGATTCTATAATTTGATTTCGCTCCTCTTTATGATTTACAGATAAGCAATTTTTCACATCATCAGTTGAATTAAAATACTTTGCATCATCCCCTAAAATGGAACGGTTAAATAAATTATCATTTGCACAAATTAATGCTCCAGATCCCATCGCTTCTAAGAGACTAGGGTTAGTTCCTCCAACTGTATGCCCATGAAAATACACATTGGCATATCTGCGTAGATTATTTAATTTAGTAATATCATAAATTCCTCCTAAAAATTTAATACCAGGATACTCTTTAAACTTTTCTTTTAAATACTCACCGTACTTTGTTTCATGTTTACCAATAACTAAAAATGGAAAATTTGTAGTACTGACCTCCTTTACCCCATCTAAAATCATTTCCATGCTGTTCTCAGGCTCAAGCCTAGCGATTAACATATTGTATTTATATGGTTCCACATAATAGTCAGCAAGAGTATTAACATTGTATGAATCTACAGTATGAGAACCGTAAGCAATATAACTTGATTCAACACTATATTTCTCCTTTAAGTAGTTTTGAATTCCAATTGAATCGGCAACCAAGTGATCAGAATGAACTACGCCTAACTTCTCTGCGTAAAGTAAAAACTTTTGTACTTTTTTTGAGTATTTGGTACGTTTCCATTCTAAGCCATCCATATTAGTAACAACCTTTGAACCTTTAGGCATCAACCTTCCCCAAATACTACTACTGGTGTATCCTAATTGAAGTATTATATCATAACCACGTGTTCTTGTATCTAAGATACAATTTAAGTCATAAATAAATTGACCAGCTGTTCCAATTTTTTGCTCTGGATCATATTTATGTATAATTTTCACACCTTCCCATTCCGTTTCTTGATAAGGATGATAGTGACTATTATATACTGACACATCATGTCCCTTAGTTACTAAATATTTTGATAAATATTCCGAAAACTGCTCAAATCCACCGTAATAATTTGGAATACCGCGGGTTCCTATTATTGCTATCCTCATTTAAACACCTTCTTATAAAAATTCTTTGTTTGTCTTCCAATATTAACCCAATCGAATTTGCCGTCCATCGTTTTAATACAATTATTCGTAACTAAATCTAATTTTTTACGATCTAAAGCTAGAATTTTCGTCGCAAGAGAGTCAATATCTTCAGAGTCAAATAAAAATCCATTCACACCATCTTCAACTATTTCTTTAAAAGCTCGTAAATTTGAGGCAATCACACTACGTCCCATAGACATTGACATTAACAAAACTCCACTTTGATAAATTCTTTTATAGGGTAAAATCAAGATATCTGATGAAGCATAAAAACTTTCGACCTCACTATTCTTAATGTAGCGAAAGTGTGTCTCCACCTTATTTCCAATGTTCAAGTCTTCAATTAGGTTTTGATAATAATCCAAGCCAGTTTTCCAAGGTTTTCCTGCGATTACTAATCGATAATTATCCGACTGCTTCACCACTTTTGCAAAAGCCCGAAGTAATATATCCAATCCTTTTACTTCCTTTATCTGCCCAAAAAACAATAGATTAATCACTTGCTTTTCAGTAGAAAGTGG
Organism: Carboxylicivirga fragile; assembly: GCF_050589805.1. NCBI lineage: Bacteria > Pseudomonadati > Bacteroidota > Bacteroidia > Marinilabiliales > Marinilabiliaceae > Carboxylicivirga > Carboxylicivirga fragile. Next base: position 4,947 of record NZ_JBNGOY010000064.1, read on the forward strand.
TAATTGGTTAACAAATGGCCTATAATTACCATGAGGTATTACCGATATGTGAGGCAGTTTGTACGACTTTATTATTAGAGAATCATAGGATTCCTTATTATGTACTATGACACCATTTATTAGATTATAAGATAATTTTTCTATGAATTTAAAGCTTTTCCCATGAAAACTATCAATATCATGTATAGTAACAACCACACTAAGACGAAATACCTTCAACAACAAAAGCGAAATAAAGTTGTGAAGCGAAAATGAAAAGTAATGCAAATGAACAAGTTTTGAATTTCGCTTTCTTATTTCGAAAATTGTTTTTAAAAAATAGAGAAAAAACAGAGAAATCTTGAGTATGATTGATTTATCCCAAAAGTTTTTAAATGTGTACAAAGTATTTACACCCTTAAAGGATCGAATCTTTGTTTTAGAACAAGTATAAAAATCAACCCTTATATCATTTTCTGCAAGACCAAATGCTAAACCATAGTCATAATAATCCATCCCGCCATGTCCACCTACTGGCTCAATTACACTAACTATCATACTTAGATTATTTATTCTTAAGTAATTTGACAAAGGCATTACTCACATCCGTAATATTTACATTACTCATGCAAGAACTATCTGTTACAGGATCATTAATATTGCCAACAAAAGAGTGCTTATTAATATATTCACTAAATTCATCTTTATTCATTTTTTGTGCATTTAACTTCTGCTTGAAATCAATTAACCCATGATAGTTTGCATGAATCCTAAAGTCCTCTATTGAAATCTTATGACAATTCTTTAATTTATTAAAAAAGCATTCTCCAAATGTAAATGAAATTTTGCCCATTAAAGCAGCTTCATATGCAGGAGTACCTGAAACTGTAAAAATGGAATGTGCCTTTTTTATAAAATAATGAGAATCGCTACTTGGAGAAACTAAGATTATATTTTTCCTTTTTAATAAAGCCCGATAGAAACTATAACCACGATCACCAACAGCATTGGGGTGCTCCTTGACAACTAGATAAAAATCTTCTGGTATAAAACGAGAAATATTTAATAAATTAGTTAATTGATTTTCATAGTACATGCCTATAACGTCTATTGAAGCTTCAGGTTGCTTATGAAGTGGATAGAAGACAAAGTTTTTAGTATTAACAGATTCATCGTCACTGATCGGAATATAAGGGAAGATAAAGCGATTGAATTCCTCCTTTAAGCCAATTTTGAGCCTAATGAATCGTGAACTTATCAATGATGGATGATCATTTTGGATATTTTCGGCTGTTAAAAACCTTTTTATCCTTCTAATTCTTGAGACTAAACTTTTTTGTCTTTTTATTATTTCATTATTTCGATGGAAATATTTGGGTTTCTTGACTTCAAGAGAACTTGAACACTCACTACCATCAAGAAAATCAATGAACTTATTCTGATCTGGACTATTAAAAAAGGCGAATCTATTTGATGGAATTCTAATAGTATGCGGATTTAAATAAATACAGTTAGACCTTAGACTATCCCAGACTAACATTCTATACATTAACACTTCATGAGCATAAGTCATTTCTCCAACAACCAAATTTATTTTATTATTTCTAATAAAATTGATGAAGGGTAACTGAAGATTTCGTAAATAACGTATTCCAGCTGAAGTATTGAAACGCAACACCCTATCCATATGAGCAAGCTCAATAATTTTGAACTCCCCTACACTCTTTTTGTCTCGAATGTCTTTATTTAGTAAAAGGATATTCTCGACTTCAAAAAATTTGGAAAGCAAATCATATCGCTTTTTTGAAAACACAATCCAAAAACTATCCGCTTCATTAATCAGCTGTTTTGCCACCTCTAAGAAGAATGAGGTCTTATTATGATTATCTACAAAGCAAATGTTTTTCATGTAGGACTATTTAAATTTCTATTAACTATCATTTTTCGAAAGTATAGAAACATTAATATTAAAACAAAGAAGATTCTTCTCTTATTTAAAAATGCATCAATATTTCCCATAAAATACATACTAAAGAAACCTCTTAAGATTTCGAAATACAAAAACATTTTAACCAATTCAACTCTTCCAATTGATTCAGAAAAGAATTTAAAAATTAGTGAAAATATTCTAGACAACGGGATCTGAAGAAAGTATGCAACACTTAGAGGCATCATGTATAAGAGAATTGCAGGATATCCTCCTGTGTATACAAATCCCCATTGAATAAAACCATAAGCCTTTTCACCACCATGGTGAAGCATTAAAAAATACATACCTGTATCGTATGCATCCACATGCACAATAAAACTACTAATTTCCTTATAAAATTGCTCATATGACAAAATATTACCTTGCATGAAATCATACCATGAGGCCCACCATAGTTCACTTTGAGAAGCAAAAATCCTAGGGAGTAAATATTGTGTCAATATATCATAATTAGAGCCAAGAAAACTATAATAAGTTAATACATGACTAACAAATATGTATGAAAATATGCAAAAAAATACAATCCCAACAAATAAAGGTTTAAACTTTCTTCTTACTGATTTACCCGAGTAAGATTTAACTATTGATTCTAAATTAGGTGTTAATGCTAAAATAACACTAAAATAAATAGAAGAGAATTTATTTCCTGTTAAAAATAAATTTAAAATATAAAGTGAAAACAATATATAACTAAACTTCGTTATTCTTCGATCCTTTAGACTTATTAAAATTCCAATTAGCAATGCAGCAAACTCCTTGTATTGAATAAGAAATTTAAACATACCTGACTGACCTGCATAAAACTGTGCCCTATCCACACCTGAAAATATAGGAACCCCTTTATGTAAAGGGACATACATAAGCAGCATGTACATAGTACAAAATAAAACGACACCCCATTTTTTATACAAAGAGAGATTCCTTCCAACCGAATTAAGTTTGTACTTGATTTTCTCATAAGAGATTCTCTCAAGCACTCTGAACAGCACAGCATTGAAAATAAAATAAAACAGAAATAAACCAACCGTAGAATAGTTTTCTTCTGTATGCATCCCAATAGTATTACTGTAAAATCCCAAGTTAAGATAACTAGTTGAAACTAGGTACCACAATTGGAGACTTGTAATGTAAAAAATGAGAGGTTGAAAAATAAAGTCAACCCTCGAAATTTTCCTTAATTGAACTATAAAAATAAAAACTAAAAGAATGTTTACTATTTCCATACTTTTTTAACATTGCTTGAAATCAAATTCTTCTCTTTTTCATGTAAAACGAATGAGTAAACTAACATAATAAACAGTAAAATCAGCGCAGTACCTTGAATTACAAATGAAATAATTGAAATGTCAAAAAATTTCACAAAAGATAAAATAACATATAAAAACATTCCGAATCCTACAATAATAATATAAGGTTTAAGAATCATCTTTGTTATTGAAAAATTATCTATTTTAAATAGCTTTCTCAATCGAAACACATAAAAGATAAAAATTATAAAATATGAAATACTTGTAGCTAAAACCAATCCATTTAATTTATAATTTCTAATTAAAATCAAACTCAACACAAGATTAATTACACATCCAATCAATGAGATTGGTAGGAATTTCTTAATATCTCCTGTACCAACAACTACTGTCGATCCAAAAGAGAATAAAACACTAAAAAAGAAACTTAAAAGTAAAATATTTGCAGATATCGAAAGTTTTTCGAATTCAATTCCTACCCATAAAATTAAAAATTGATTCATCAATAGCATAGAAATTATAACAACTGGCAAAATCAAAATCACCATATACCTAGTACCATACAAAATTAATTCATTGATTCCAGTGGATTGATTTTTAGATTTTAAAGAAGATGAAATTGGTACAATAGTTGAGTTTAACAAGGATTGTATATTTCTTATAGAATCTGGAATTTTAACCAGAATACTATAATTAGTCATATAACTTATTGGGAGCATTAAAGAAATTAATATCTTATCAAGATAATTAAATATAAAACCAATAACCTTAGACAAAAATAAATATTTCGCATATCCAGCTATGTCCAATAATATCTTTCTTGAAATAGCATAATCCTCTTTAACAATGCAGTACAAACGCTTACAGAAATAAGCTTCAACTGCTAGCTTTAAAAGAAAGAGGATGTTTTGATAAATAATGAAATTGGCCAAATTCACTATACTCCATAATGTGAAATATACTAATATCAAATTAAGAATTACATACCCAGAATTTAATACTGCTATTAAGACAAATTGCTCCTTGGCTTTAAACGAGGCTGAATAGGCTATTGAAATAAATTGAAAAAACAGTTGAACTGCATATAACTTGAAAGCTAATATACCATATTCGACAATATCAGACGGCACATTAAAAATATCACGAATCAACACCCCACTCAGAAGAAAAAAAATAAGTCCAATAGAAATCCCTAATATAGAATAGAAAATTATTCCATTTACAATATATTTATTTGCCTGTTCCGTTGAATTAGTCGCCAATTTTGAAGAAACAAATTTAATTAATGCTGCTTCAAATCCTAAATCAAAAAATGACAATAAACCAGTCGCTGAAAATATTAACAATAAAGAATACATCCCAAAACCATCGAGTCCTAGACGGTCTAAATAAAGCGGGATAATAATAAAACCAATGATAAGTCTTACTCCAAAAGAAAGTGTATTAACAAAGGTATTGGAAACCACTCTTCTTCTAATACTGCTCATACAACACAAAGTTCTCTATATATTCATTTACTCTTGAACCAACTTTTCCATTAGGTTTAAACAGATAATAATCTATAACACTTCCCATAGATTCAGTATCATTTGCTTGCCCCTCAATTATGCCAGCTAACTTGTTGTCATGTATGAAACTATTTATATATAAATACAATTCCTCAGAAGACTTTGCCAAAGTAAAGGATTTGAATTGGTGAAAGGGTAGAATGCCATCCTCAAAAGACCTAACGCTTTCAGTCCAAAAGGTGTAAATTGTAGGTTTATTTAACAAACAAGCCTCTATCATAGCAGTAGATTGAAACCCTATGATTAAACTGGCATTAAGCATTAACTCATATGTACTTTTTGCACCAGTTAACACCTTAACATTTTTATATTGCGAAAACTCATTTCTTATAGTTTCAACGTCCCGTTGCTGAGGATGACACTTAACCAAAATATCAACCTGCTTATTCTCCTCAGCAATATGTTTTAACACTTCGTGTGTTTCTGCCCTAAGAGTGTTCCAAGATAAGCCTCCCTGTTGAAGCTCTTCAGGTATATATGCATCCGTAAAATATGTAAAGAATAAAATATAATCGTTTTTTTTCTCTTTCAATTGATTTATAAATAAATCAGAACGAAGTTGTCCTAGAACTTCAATTTTAGAAGGTTCAGTACCACATTCTATCCAAAATCTTTTTTGTCTTGAACTCCAAACCAGAATTTTATCAGAAATTAACGGGAAATTCTTCTTAATTTTCTTAGAATGGTTTTCAAAATAATATGGAGATATTATTCCTTCCTTGTCAATGATTATTGTGGAGATATTCTGTTTTTTAGAAAATCGAATAAATTCCCGTAACCAATAAAATATATCGGATGGACTTACAAGTAAATCAATACCATATAAGAACTTCAGCCACCTAAATAATAAACTAGAAAATCTATAGGCCCACCGTCTTTGACGTTCAAAGGAATCGTGATTGTATTCAATTTGTCCTTTTTTAACAATATCTGGATAGATATTTCGAATTGGCTGAAATATTTCGGGTGTAATGATAATATATTCAATATTGACACTTCCCCTAACTAATGCCAGAATATCCTGATCAAAATAATGATTTACCACTAAAACTTTAATCTTTCCTTGACCTCCTTTCTCGACAAACAAGGAATAGTAAAAAAAAGATTTAAATACTAAATATATCTGATATATTAAAGTTTTTTTCATAGATCAAGTTTTAATGGACTACCTGCAGAAAAGTCTTTTTCAGCAGTTGTCCCTATTATTCGACTAAAATACTTAGGGTGTAAACCATATCCCGGTCGAATAGATCTTACATTTTCTTCGGTGAACTCCTCTCCCTCCTTTATATCTTTTACAACAAAAAGAGAACGTGAGAATTTACGGCTCTCCTTTACTTTATCCGTAAGTTCATATGATACCTTACCAATAGTTTTCTCTACTTGTCTTACCTGTTTGACCATTTCTGAGAACTGTTGTTCGTCAAGCGAAAACGATGCGTCAGGTCCACCTATCGAATTATCCAAAATAAAATGTTTCTCGATGACTTTTGCACCAAGAGTAACGGCTACTAATGGTGTGACGATTCCCAAGGTATGATCAGACAAACCAACTTTAACATCAAATCTATCCTTGAGATCTTTTATCGTAGCCAGATTCGCCTCTTCGATTGGTGCTGGATAAGAAGATGTACATTTTAATAACGTAATATCATTATTACCGACATCGCGACATGTTTTTACAGCTAACTCAACATCTTCAAGTTCTGCAATACCTGTTGACATTATTATTGGGCGACCTTTGGAAGCAGTATATTCAATCAATGGGATATCTTGGATTTCGAATGATGCAATTTTGTAATAGGGAGGATCAAATTGTTCAAGAAAATCAACAGAAGTTTTATCAAAGGGAGTTGAAAAACAAAGTAACCCCTCTTCTTTAGCGGTTTCAAATATCTCTTTATGCCACTCCCAAGGTGTATATGCTTCTGTATACAAATCATAAAGAGTACGGCCGTCCCATAAACCACCTTTGATGGTAAAACATTCATTATCACAATTAATAGTTAAAGTGTCGGCAGTATAGGTTTGAATCTTTATAGCATCCGCACCTGCTCGCTTTGCAGCTCTAACTGTCTCGATTGCAATACTTTTATCATGGCCATGATTCGCCGAAAGTTCTGCTATTATCAACGTATGTTGATTTGTATTGCCTGATTCTATTTTCACAATGTTGTAAATTTTGAATTTTCTGTTAAAACAATATTCTGTCTATTCTCATAATCCTCTAAAACAACTACACCATTAGAAGTTTTTATATGTACTTTGGGTTCAGTTTTTAATATTAACCCGTTAGCCATGGTATTATCAAATCCAAGTTCAGAGAAACTAATTTTATGAATAATTATCTTTTCTCCATAATGATAAGTGAACGCTCCAGGATAAGGCTTTGCTTGTGCCCTAACCCAATTATTAATCCTTTCTTTATTCCAGTCCCAATTAATTTCACCATCCTCAGGTGTTCTTTTCCCAAAATACGTTGCTAAGAGGGGATTTTGTTTCTTATAGATCAACTTGTTGTCAAAAAACATCTCTACAATTTCAAAGATAATTTCTGGATATAAAGACTCAAAAATATTAAGAATATCAGCTCCTGTATGAAGTTGCTCTATCTTGATTTTCCTTTGAATGACAACGTCACCGGTGTCACACCCTTTTTCCATTAAATGAGCTGTTACACCTGTTTCATTCTCTCCATTTATTATTGCCCATACATGAGGTGTTCTTCCTCTATATTTTGGAAGCAATGATCCATGCAAATTAATTGATAACTTACTATGATTAAGAACATCAGTATTGACTATGAATAAATAGTTAATTGAAAAAACAATATCAGTAACAAATTCACTCAAAAACGTAGAAGGGTCTTTTTTTGTCGGGTTTCCAACAAACAGAGGTATCTCTTTATTTTCCGCAAAATCAATAATTTCTTTCGAATTTGAATCAGTAAAAATAAATTGAGGCGTAAAACTCTCAACAAGGACAACCAAAGTATTAAAACCCAATTTCCCTGAACACAATAATCCAATATTCATATATTATATAATATTTAAAAATTCTGATTTTATACGATTAATACTAAATCCATCCATAAACCTCGCCTGCAATTTCTTAATACGATTGTGATTATTCACATTCGTAATTTTTGAAATAGCATTCTTAAAACTCTCATTCCGAAGCTCCCCAAAATCGCCTATGCATTCCGCCAAATTATTGTTTAACAATCCCTGATAGATCTCTTTCTGGTTATCCACAAAATATCCACAAATAAATGGAAGACGAGCAGCACAGGCTTCTATGCTTACTGTACTGGCTGGGAAAAAACCAAAATTCGAGGATCTCATCAAATTGAGTACCTGTTTACCGCTGATATTGCTAAAAAATTCATATTGATTTTTAAATTTTTCTGTAGCTATATTTTGGTTACTAACGACTACTGCAATTGGTTTATCAAAGAAATAATTGTCAATTGTAGAAACAATCTGAGATGTAATATTTAAAGGATCGGAACCTCCTAACATAATCAGACAACTATACTTCTTAATGTTATCACTAGAAGTATTTTCAAGATATTCGCTCCTTAATAAAGCATATTTGTATCCAAGTAATAGCGAAGTATAATCTTCTTTTGAAAACTTACATGGGTTGATACCTTCGGCATGATTTATTACAATATCTGCAACATAATGCTTATCATGAATATCATCGATACAAACAAGCTTACATCCTCTAGCTTTGATGCTTCTCTGGTATTCGGTTGTGAAATAGTAATTGTCAAGTACTACAATTTCATCTCCTTTTAAGTGCTCTAAAAACAGTGTGAAATGCGAATCATTATTAGGTAAATCAATCCTATTATCACATATCCTTTCAATTTCCCCTATTTGATATTCTGTTGGTTCGATGGTTGCAAACGTACAGCAAAAATCATCCTTCAACATTTCGGCTAGAGCTAAAGTACGCACAAAATGTCCCATTCCTATCGAGGGGCCACCATCGGCACGAAAGATAATATTGCCCTTACTCATGTAACAGGGAATATTTAAGCTCAGCCAGGCGCCAATCTGTTTCAGTATCTATGTCTTGAACCTCTAATTCGGGAATAACGACTGCACCTCCATTTTTACAAAACAGTGATTGCTCTTCTATTAATGCTTTTGAATTTACCCAATAAAACGAACCGCTGTCATGATATGACGCCGATAAATCCTGACTTCTTTTTGTTAAATTCTCCGGATGTATCATCCTTAATCTATTGTTTATATTTATTTCTAATGCTCTTTGAATTGGATATGAATACTCAACAACAGGACAAATTGAATCATAATTCTTTTCTGAAAAGGTTGTATATGATTCACAAACTCTTTCAGATGATGTTAGTGGAGCTGTAGGCAAAATACAACAAAGTGCATTTATACTTTTTCCGATCTTTTGATATGATTGTACTACCTCAATAAGTACATCGGCCAAGGTAGCAAAGTCGTTTGCATTTGCATTACTTCTGAAGAAGGGGACAGTTGCTCCGTATTGTTTAGCAACATTTGCAATCTCTTCATCATCTGTTGAAACCATCACTTCATCAAATAAATTCGATTTTAAAGCAATTTCAATAGAATAAGCAATAATAGGTTTACCCAAAAAGTCTTTTATATTTTTACGTGGGATTCTTTTACTACCCCCTCTTGCAGGTATTATAGCAATACAACTCATTTAACAAACTCTTTTACCTTCGATATTATATATGCTTGCTCTTTGTTTGTCAATGTCGGAAACATAGGTAAAGCCAAACACTTTCCATAATAAGCTTCAACAACTGGAAGATCTCCATTATTCCATCCAAGTTCTTTGTAGTATGGCATAAGGTGCACAGGATAATATAATACTTGCGAAAAAATATTATTCTCTCGTAGATGATTATATAAACCTTTTCTATCTTCAACTTGAATTACATACAGGTGGTATGCATGAAAGTATTCATCATTAACTTTAGGCGTTATTATATTTTCATTTGCAAATGCTGCTGAATATATATTTGCAATTTCATTTCTTCGTTCAACACCTTCTTTGGCTCTTTTTAGTTGAGATACACCAAGAGCAGCTTGAATATCTGAGAGTCTGCAATTATAACCGAGCTCTTGCATTTCGTAATACCATCCGCCATGATTTTCATGTAACAACTTCGGATCTTTAGTAATTCCGTGTGTGCGAAGTTGGCTTACTTTAGTAAATAAGTTTTTATTATTGGTGGTAATCATTCCACCTTCACCAGTTGCAATATGCTTGACTGGATGGAAAGAAAAGACCTGTAAATCGGCATATCTCCCATTTCCTACTTTCTGAACTTTACCTTTTGAATCTACAAAATAGCCTCCTGGTGCATGACAAGCATCTTCGACAAGCCAAAGTTTATATTTATCAGCTATAGCTCGTAGTCGTTCCATATTATCGGGGTAACCAGCAAACGCAACAGCAATAATCCCTTTGTAAGTTCCAATAGGCACTTTAGATAACTTTGCTTCAAGCTTGTCCAAATCCATCAAATATGTTTCAGCATCGATATCAACAAAATCGATTTCGGCGTTGCAATATCTCACACAATTAGCACTTGCTGCAAAAGTGAGAGGTGTCGTAATTACTTTATCACCATCTTTTAAACCTAATGCAAGCATGCATAGATGCAGAGCTGCTGTTCCATTAGAAATGGCAATTGCATATTCTGAATCCACATAGTCGGAGAAATCATTCTCAAACTCCTTAACCTTTGGCCCTTGGGTTAGAAAATCACTCTTTAGGACTTGAACAACTTGCTCAATATCTTCATCTGAAATAAATTGTTTCCCGTAAGAAATTGGTTTCATAATTGATATCTGTTATTCAGGTTTGAAATTAGAATCAACATGTTCGATGATCATTTCTCGCAGCAATTCAACTGTTTCCCATTTGTCATTCGTTCCAGAATTATACTTAAAACCAAATGGTACTTTAACAGCCTTATGATGTTTAATAAAATCTTCTTCTTGATTTGAAAAAGAAACAGAAGGAAGAATCGCATAATATCGACCCAAATCAATTGTATTTAGTGAATCAGTATCAGTTATCATCTCTTCGTGTAATTTCTCACCTGGGCGAATTCCAACTTCCGTAAGTTCACAACTTGGAGCAATCGCTTTTGCGACATCAGTAATCTTATAAGAAGGAATTTTTGGAATAAATATTTCACCTCCAAGATGATTCTCAATAGCATACATTACCAAATCTACACCCGCTTGAAGTGAGATATTAAAACGAGTCATCTCCATATGTGTAATTGGCAAAACACCTTCTTTGCGTCTGTTCATAAAGAATGGTATTACCGATCCTCTTGATCCCATCACATTGCCGTATCGCACTGCACTGAAACGAATATCTCTCGAACCTTTTATATTATTGGCAGCTGTAAAAAGCTTATCTGAAACAAGTTTAGTAGCTCCGTACAAATTAATTGGAGCACAAGCTTTATCTGTTGATAACGCAACCACATCACTAACTCCGCAAGCTAGAGCCGCATCAATAACATTCTCAGCACCATGAATATTGGTCTTAATACACTCTTCAGGATTATATTCTGCAGTATCGACCTGTTTTATAGCTGCTGCATGGATAATTACATTAATTCCTTCGCAAGCGCGTTTTAAACGCTCCCCATCTCTTACATCACCAATAAAAAATCGTAATTGTGGATATTTTTGTTGCGGATACATTTGCCTTAAAACAGATTGTTTCAATTCATCGCGAGAATAAATAACGATGCGTGCAACTTTAGGATATCTTGAAAGAATGGTTTCTACAAACTTCTTACCAAAAGAGCCTGTTCCCCCAGTAATGAGTACTGATTTTTGATTTAGCATAATATAATTAATTGATTATAATAAAGATTTGTACGTTCAGCGCTATTCATCGTGAATTATTTACTAATTATCCTTTCTAAAAGCAACTTAAATAATGATAGATATTTCAACTAAAATAAGCATTTTTCAATGCCAATGCTTATTTGTTATACTCGTCAAAGTATCCCGAATTTTCATTCTGAAAACATAAATTTATAAAAGTATTTCTTGTACAGTGAACATTAATTTCTTCTGGACTGGCCATAAATTGGTAAACTTTCAGGATTTGCATAGTTCCAAGCAGCAATAGACTCTTAAATATCCAATATTTGCATTATAACTCACAATCAAACCATCGAATGCACATCAACATAACTCGCGCCAAGTCAAGCAATTTTGCATATTACAGGTTATTTTTTTAGCATGAGGTTACTAGCTATTAAATTCTTCTTTTATCTTCTTCCAAAACGATTTCATAAAGATTAAACCAACTCCTCCAATTGCGCCTATAAAGATACTTATTAGTAGAATCATTTTCTTCGTAATCGAACTCTTTTCTATGGGCACTATTGCAGGTTCAAGAATAGTAAACACGGGTGTTTGTTCATTAACTGCAATTTTTGCTTGTTCCAATTGTTGAGCAATCCCTTTAAAAACAGTTGATGACATGTCATACACATCACTTAATTGCTGAAACTCCAAGTTAACCCGCTCGGACACCATATTACGGTGTTGATCTTTGTAGCTAAAAAAGGCATTTTGAGCAAATTCATACTCTTTTTTCTTTTGATCGAACTGATCTTGAACAAAGTCCAAATGCTCACGCGACTGTTTTGTTTTGTATTTTATCACATAGTCTTGCAATAGATCAGTCGCCTTCTGAACAAATTGAGCAACTAAAACAGGCTCACCCGCTTCCGCAGAAACCGAGATTAATCCGGTTTTCTTATCTACTCCAATTACAATCAACTCCTTTACCGCCTCCATGGCATTATCTTCTTCCTCAGACAACTGCAATACACCATAATCGACCCTTTTATTTTCATAATCCTCAGAAGACAAAGCTTCTTTGATGGTCCAAGGTAACTTAATGGTATATTTTAACAATTTAACTCCTATAGACTCTATTGTATCAGCAACCACATAGTTATATAAAGAGATTGGTTCGGGATATTCTTCAAAATTAAACTTTTGGTGCACCATTTCCTTTTTAAAAGGGTATGAATTAACGACCTGTGGATAGACCTCAGCAGGTATACTTGATGTTCCTCCCATCATAGAACCCAAGTTAATTCCAGCCATACTTGCTAAACCACCAAGGCTCCCAAGACTTCCGCCATTTTTTTCATCAGAAGGTAACAGAGTACAACTTGCCTTGTATCTTATGGGACTAAGAAATGCTACTGCTAATCCTATTACAATGAATAATGCAACACTGTAATAGATCGTTTTACGGCCTTCCCAAATGGTTTTAATGAGAGCAATTAAATCTATTTCGTCGTCATTGATGATTTGGGGAATATTTTGTTCTTTTAATTGAGTCATTTAATAAAGATATCAAGATTCAAGAAATATGTATCAAGAAATAATAATACATTTTTTTATTTCGTCTGATTGACAATAGTCACAATTGTTAATGATAAAGAAGCCAAGGCACTAGCCATCGCAACCCAAGCAGTTGCCGGTATAGGATCCTTTTGCGGGCGCTGTGGTACTACAATCTCGGAACCTGGCATCACCTTAGGATAAGACTTGAAGAATAACAAAACATTCTTTGTAGATGCCGCTGCTCCATTGGGGTAAATGACATACACCTTTCCTTTTCGAGCTCTAGGTGCAAAACCACCACTTGCATCCACATATCTTTTAAGATTTAAACTTTTAGTATAGGATGTTGATACCGGATTAAGAACTCCCCCCGAAATTTTTACCGTTTGCATTTCTCGAGGAATAATCAATTCATCTCCATTTTTCAGGAAAATATCTTGTTTACTACCCGGATTTTTAATTATCTCATCCAAATCGATACTGATTACATCAAAACCTAAATCTGAAAACACCAAACTAGTATCCTTCTTAACCATTTCTTCCCTTAAACGCTGCACATGTTGGCTAACTTTTGTCTTACGTGTTAACATGGCGCCTTGAGGATAGGCATCACTTGTTAACCCACCTGCACGCTCAATCAAAGTGGATAAACGTTCGGTTTTAGATGTTAGGCTAAATTGTCCTGCGTAGGTTACTTCTCCCATTAAACGCACAACTGCTTCTTCTTCAAAACCGGGTGCTCTTCTGATGAATACCTGATCAAAAGGCTGCATTTCAAACTTGGCATCTTCACCATCCATCATCAGATCTCGAGACACGGTAAACTGAAATACATCAGCTATTTTATCTCCTGATTTTTTAACATCTTCGTATGATAAACGACGTGATATTTCGATAAAGGCTTCTGATGCACTTTCTTTAAAACCACCAGATTTAAAAACCAAGTCAGATAAGGTCATTTCGTCCTGATAGTCAAACTCACCAGGATATTGCACCTCACCAAAAATCTCAACTGTACGTATTTCGCGTAAATCATTAATGGATGAAATACTAACAATATCTTCTCGCTGCAGATCCAAATCGAATTCTCCACGTAGTACTTCACCAACATTAAAAGTGATATTTTTCAATGTTAAATCATCGTTTAAACGCGTAATTAAGCCTCGGTTTAAGAATACATCTTCTCTTACACCATCCGCATTAGCAATTAATTGCTTTAATGTCATACCTTGAACAAGCTCGTAATTACCTGGGCGGTAGATGGCACCTTCGATAAATACCTTATTGGCAAATCTTTCTAGTATCGGACCTGCAAAAATACTATCTCCATTTTGAAGCAATAAAGCATCATATTGAGTTGACAGTACATCTTTGAACTCGCGCTGCTTACTTGTTGTTCTGTATAATTCCAAACGATTGGTATAGGCTTCGTCGGTGAATCCTCCAGCATATTCAATAACATCTGCTACTGTTTCTTTCGCCTTGGATTCGAATAAACCGTTTCGCTTAAATTCGCCCCCAACTTTAATCCGGTTCTCATAAGTAGGCACTAATATGACATCACCATCTCTTAAGGAAATATTGACGGTACTTTTACCTCTTAATAAAAATTCGTACACATCCAACTTGTCCATCACTTTACCATCACGGATGATCTGAATATTTCTGAACGATCCATTTTTATTTGGCCCTCCACTTAAGTACAAAGCATTAAAGGCTGACGCGGTTCCGGGAACGGTATATGTCCCTGGAGTAAAAACCTCACCAATCACATTCACCTTAATGGAATTTATAGTTCCAAGATGTATCCTTGCGAAAGTACGTGGCTGGTTCGATACTAAATCGCTATAGATCAGTGTAAGTTTATCAAAAATACGCTTTGATGCATCATTCTGAGTTAATCCACCAACCTTAACAGGACCTATATTAGGAATGTTAATATGACCGTTTCGATCAACCAACATTTGATAACTCTGTTGCGAAGCACCCCACACATCTATTAATACTTCATCTCCAGAACCCAAAACATAGGATGGAGAAACAGGAATATTTACATTAGGTTCAAAACTTAATTTTTCATTATTAAAGAATGAAAAACCAAAAATTCGATCATCTAACTTTAACGAATCAATAGGAGCCTTCATTGATAGCTCTGGATCGAAGGAAGAGCTATTACTTACCTCTTGATTTTGATCAGACCCAATGTCACCACTCAATTTTAATTCGTTCATTCGTTGACGAAGGGCTGATATTTGAGATTGATTCATACCTCTAGCTTGCGCCAAGGCAATGGCCTCATTTTCTGATAATCCTCTTTTCTGGATTTCATCAACAATTCTTCTTATCTGGCTATCTGATAAACTATTTACATCAACAGATGATGGATCCACATTTTGCGCAACGCAAAGATTTTCCATTCCGGCAAACAACATTACCAGTAATAGAATTGAAAGAACTTTTTTCATATGATTATAATTTGCTTCTATTTGCCATATGGAACTCTCAAGTAAATTTGATCATCCTCCTGTGTGAAAATTTGGATAATCAAATTTACATGGTTGTTTCATGAAGACATTTTATTTTCAAATACTTAAAAGAGAGTCTTAAAATGAATTTTTCTTTGTAACAAAAAATAATCAAATATTTGACTACAACTTTTCAAGCTTTTTTATTTAACAATTAAATATGCTTACGCCTTCTCAGTCCCAATTTTCATTAAAATTTAGGATGAAAGCGAATAAACGAAACGTTAAAAATATGCTTAAAATGCGCCATTAGCTGCAATAGAACAAAATACAGACTTTATTCTAGCGCAGCAAACTATTTGGCCGCACAAAGTTAAAAATATTAAAGGTAAATACTTCTAAGATTTCATTTTGTTAATAAAACTTTTTGATTTTTATCGCTGCTCCTTGAAAAAGCGTTTCTGAAACAGTAGAATAGAAAATATACCGATTGTAATTGAAGAATCGGCTATATTAAAAACCGGACGAAAAAAGATAAATGGATTTCCTCCAACCCAAGGCAGCCAGGAAGGATATCGCCCTTCGAACAATGGGAAATACAGCATATCTACCACCTTCCCATGTAAGAACGATGCATAGCCTCCACCTTCTGGCATAAATGAGGCAATTTGACCATAACTGTGATCAAATAAAACGCCGTAAAAAGCACTATCTATGATATTTCCAAAAGCGCCAGCTAACACTAATGCCACACTATACACAAGACCTTTAGGCGCATTATTTTTTGTAAGATCCACCAAGTACCATCCAATACCACAGACGGCGATAATTCGAAATACGCTTAAAAATACTTTCCCAAACTTACCAGCCAATTGCATCCCAAAAGCCATTCCATTGTTTTCGACGAAATGGACGATAAACCAATTGCCAAACACAGGTATTTCATCACCTAACATCATATTGGTTTTGATCCAAACTTTAGCAATTTGATCTACCAATAATATAATTACAATAATTAGAAATGACTTTTTTAAAACTGACATAATGAAATAGATAATTCGGTGAGCTATTATATACGTTTGTTGACAAATTTGTTACATCAACAAAACTAAGAAGTGACCAATGGCATTATAACACATTGATCACTTGGTTATTTCAAAAGAAAAGCTAAACACTTTCCTTATTTTTGACCTTCTTTTGCTTCCATACTAAGAGTAGCATGTGGAACAGCACGTAAGCGTTCAGCAGGAATTAACTTTCCTGTAACACGACAAACGCCATAAGTTTTGTTCTCAATACGTACCAAAGCAGCTTGCAAATGTTGGATAAACTTTTGTTGACGTTGTGCCAACTTACCAGCTTCTTCCTTTGATAATACAGCAGCTCCTTCTTCCAAAACCTTAAAAGTTGGTGAAGTATCCTGCGTATCATTACCATCTGAATGAGTAATGGTATGCCTCAACAATTCATAATCTTTCTTGGCCTTATCAAGCTTCGACAGGATAATTTTTTTAAACTCCTGAAGTTCTTCATCAGAGTAACGGGTTCTTTCAGCCATATTGACTTATTTAAATGTATAAAACATTAAACACCTAAACCTTTGCGATTTGCATTAAGGTGCTTATTTCATCATCGATATCTACGGTAACTGCGCCGCTATCGCTACATTGCTCAACTAATTTCACATCTACTGCCAGAGTTTGCGCACCAATGTAATCGGCATATTTATTAACAGCCTCATTAATTGCTTCATGCTTTTGAATCGAGAGTCGAATCTTATCAGTTACCTCGAATCCAGAATCTTTTCTAAGATTTTGAATGCGATTCACAAATTCACGAGCAATACCTTCGTTCCGAAGCTCTTCGGTCACATCAATATCCAAAGCTACAGTTAGGCGTCCTTCATTGGCAACCAACCATCCAGGGATATCCTCCGACATTATTTCAACATCTTCTAACGCAAGAACAACGTTTTGTCCTTCCAACTCTAGAGTATAACTTTCCTCTTTTTCGAAGATAGCAATTTCTTCCTGACCTAATGCATTTATCGCCCCAGAAATTGCCTTCATCATCTTACCATACTTAGGACCAAGGGTTTTGAAATTTGCTTTTATTTTTTTCACCAAAACACCTGATGCATCTTTCAGGAATTCCATTTGCTTGACATTCACTTCTGTCAATACCAAATCCTTGATGGCTTCTAATTGTTGTTCGAAAGCTTCATCCAAAATAGGAATCGTAATCTTATTAAGAGGCTGACGTACTTTCAAACTCACTTTACGTCGCAAACCTAGCACCATAGAAGAGATACTCTGCGCATATTGCATCCGCTCTTCCAGACTACCATCAATCAATGTTTCATCAAAGGATGGGAATTGAGCCAAATGCACAGACACATCATCATAACGTCCAGACATAGAATTCAAATCGGCAAACAAGCGATCGGTAAAGAAAGGTGCTATTGGCGCTGCCAATAAGGCCACAGTCTCTAAACATGTATATAAAGTCTGGTATGCAGCCAGTTTATCTTCATCAAATTCACCACCCCAGAAACGTTTACGATTTAAACGTACATACCAGTTACTCAAATTCTCCATAACGAAGTTTTGAATAGCTCGTCCGGCACGAGTTGGTTCATAAGAACTATAACTATCAGTTACTTCTTTCACCAAGGAATTAAGCAAAGAAATAATCCAACGATCAATTTCAGGACGTTTTTCGATAGCGACTTGTGCTTCCTGTCCGGTGAAACCATCAACATTGGCATACAAAGCAAAGAATGAATAGGTATTATACATTGTTCCGAAGAACTTGCGCTTCACTTCATCTACACCAGAAATATCAAACTTAAGATTATCCCATGGTTGAGCATTCGTAATCATATACCAACGCAAAGGATCTGATCCATATTTCTCAATCACCTCGAATGGATCAACACCGTTACCAAGGCGTTTAGACATTTTATTTCCTTTCTTATCCAGCACAAGACCATTTGAAATAATATTCTTGAACGCAACGGTATCAAACATCATGCATGCAATGGCATGCAAAGTGAAAAACCAGCCACGCGTTTGATCAACTCCTTCTGCAATAAAATCAGCAGGATAAACCTGATCGAAGCCTTCTTTATTTTCGAAAGGATAATGCATTTGCGCGTATGGCATGGCACCTGAATCGAACCAAACGTCTATCAAGTCCAATTCGCGTTTCATTGGCTGACCACTATCCGATACAAACACCATATCATCCACATATGGACGATGTAAATCAATCTTATCGTAGTTATCCTTACTATTATCTCCTGTTATAAAATCCTTAAACGGATTTTCCTTCATCAATCCGGCATCAACCGCCTTATTGATTTCGGTCATCAGCTCCTCAACAGAACCAATGCATTTCTCTTCTGTTCCATCTTCAGTACGCCAAATAGGAAGCGGTGTTCCCCAATAACGTGAACGACTCAGGTTCCAATCCACCAAATTCTCTAACCACTTACCAAAACGGCCAGTGCCTGTTGAAGATGGTTTCCAATTAATGGTTTTGTTTAATTCGATCATGCGATCGCGAACTGCCGTTGTTTTAATAAACCAACTATCCAATGGGTAATAAAGAACCGGCTTATCGGTGCGCCAACAGTGTGGATAACTGTGAACGTGCTTCTCTACTTTAAATGCCTTATTTTCTTTCTTCAGCATTACTGCCAAATCAACATCTAGAGAAGCATCCTTATCAGTTAAAGTAGTATCGTAGGCATTCTTTACAAAACGCCCTGCATACTCTTTGTATGCTTCTATATTTACATTTGACTTTACAAATTCTGTATCTAAATCTTCAATCAAAAAGAATTTCCCTGTACGGTCAACCATTGGCTGACGTTTACCTTCTTTATTAATTAAAATTAGTGGGCCAATACCAGATTGCTTAGCTACACGATCATCATCGGCTCCAAAAGTAGGGGCAATATGCACGATACCCGTTCCATCCTCGGTAGTTACAAAATCAGCAAGAATAACACGGAAAGCATCTCCATCGGGTTTAATCCATGGCATCAGTTGCTCATATTGAATCCCCTCAAGATCCTTACCAGTGTATTCACCAATTATTTTATAAGGAATCTTTTTATCACCAGCTTCATAAGCATCAAAATCCAAATGCTCATTATCAGCATTGAAATATTTGCCTAATAAATCTTTAGCCAAAATAACCGTTGAAGGTGTACCAGTATAAGGATTGTATGTCTTTACTTTTAAATAAGAAATTTTTGAACCTACAGCCAAAGCGGTATTAGACGGCAAGGTCCACGGAGTGGTTGTCCATGCCATGAAGCTAAGCTCTAATTCATCTCCAAACAGCTTTTCCGAAGCTTCATTACGAATGATCGTGAACTGAGCAGTACATGTTGTATCCTTTACATCGCGATAACAACCTGGCTGATTTAACTCATGTGTACTTAAACCTGTTCCAGCAGCAGGAGAATATGGCTGTATAGTATAACCTTTATACAACAAATCTTTCTTGTACATCTCTTTCAGCAACCACCAAAGCGTTTCAATATAGCGATTGTCATAAGTGATATACGGATCTTGCATATCCACCCAGTACCCCATCTTATGAGTTAAGTCTTCCCATAAATCGGTGTACTTCATCACATCCTTTCGACATGCATCATTATACTCGTCTACAGTTATGCTTTTTCCAATATCTTCTTTGGTAATACCAAGCGATTTCTCAACACCTAATTCAACAGGTAAACCGTGTGTATCCCATCCGGCTTTACGCTTAACCAAGAATCCTTGCTGGGTCTTAAAACGGCAAAATATATCCTTAATAGTTCGCGCCATTACATGGTGAATACCAGGCATTCCATTTGCAGAAGGTGGTCCTTCATAAAATACAAAAGTAGGACTTCCCTCTCTGGTAGTCATACTTTTTTCAAATGCACCATTCTCTTCCCAAGCTTTCAAAACATCTTTGTTCACCTGAGATAAATCCAACCCTTTATATTCTGGAAATTTCGCGCTCATTTAGACTTATTATTTTACCTAATTTTTAAAAGTTTACAAATATAGAAGTTGGCCTATACAAAAACAAGTAGAACTATTTTAAATGAAGATATTTAGAAAAAATGTCACTTAATTCAAGTTATTAAATGCATATTGTAATTTTCACAGCCTTCATCAACAGCATTCTTTCACATCCCAATATCCACCGCAACAACTCACTTTAATCTTTATAAATAAGACTTTCATCAAGGATTAATAACTATTCACCATTTTATTGCTAGCTATTTTGATTATTTTTGCGCGACATCCATTAATATAAATTGCAATTAAAAATTCTATGAAAAAGTTTTTTTTACCATTGATCGCCTTATTACTTATTGGCACATCATCAATCAAAGCTCAAAATTTACAGGTTCATTACGATTTTGGAGAAAAGAGAAAATTAACTACTGCAACCCTCGAAATGTTTAAACCAGATAAGTATGGTAGCACATTCTTTTTTGTAGATATGGATTTTGGAGGGAATAAAGAGGATGGTCGAATTGACGGAATGAATCTAGCCTATTGGGAAATAGCAAGAAGCCTGAAATGGAATGAGAACCAGAAATTCGAACCAAGAGTTGAGTTTAATGGTGGTATGGGTCGCGGAGATGGCTTTTCCTATAAAATAAACAATGCTTGGTTAGTGGGAGGACAATATACCCTTAACAATGCAGACTTCTCAAAAGTACTTACGCTTCAGGCCAATGCCAAATACATTTCTGATGGAAAGATCGATAATGGTGAAACTAAAGACATGACTTCGTATCAATTTACTGCAGTTTGGGCACTACACTTCTTTGAAAGAAAAATCTCTGTGACGGGTTTTGCCGATTTCTGGAGAGAAGATCATGGGGTAGTTGATAAGGATGGCAACTGGTCTACTTCAAAATACGTTTTCTTAACCGAGCCACAAATATGGTATAACACTTGTGACCAGTTCTCAATTGGTGGTGAACTTGAAATGAGTAACGATTTTGGAACTAACAAAGGATTTATGATTAATCCAACCTTAGCGGTTAAATGGACTTTCTAAAAACAAACAGATATGCTTGATAAATTCTTCAAACTCTCAGAAAATAAAACAACCGTTAAAACAGAAGTCCTTGCAGGTATAACCACCTTCATGACTATGGCCTACATTCTTGCGGTTAATCCCAATATATTATCCGGAGAAGGCCTTGACCTTCCAGTTGGTACATTAATGGATAAAGGGGCTGTCTTTACAGCTACAGCAATTTCGGCAGTCATTGGTACTTTAGTAATGGCTCTTTGGGCAAAATTACCATTTGCACTTGCTCCAGGCATGGGATTAAATGCCTTCTTTGTTTTTGGTGTATGTCTCGCGATGGATAAGTCATGGCAGTTTGCATTAACAGCAGTATTTCTCGAAGGTATTCTATTTATATTAATGACAGTCTTCAACATTCGTGAAGTCATTATTAATGCCATACCCAAAAGCATCAAAAACGCCATATCTGTTGGTATAGGATTATTCATTGCTTTTATTGGAATGAAAAACTCGGGTATTATAGTTGATCACTCAGCTACTTTTGTACACCTAGGTGATATGAAGTCAGCGACTGTATTATTAGCACTTGGTGGCATTTTACTTACTGGTGTGCTTTTGGCGACTAAAGTTAAAGGTGCGTTACTACTCGGTATGCTAGCAACAACAATTGTTGGTATTCCAATCGGCGTAACACAATTACCTCATTTTGACTTTTCTGTTCCATCGATATCTCCAATTCTGTGGCAATTTGATTGGGAGTGGTTACATACCGCTGAAGGTGTATTTTCAATGATTACTGTTTTATTTACATTCCTCTTTGTTGATATGTTTGATACGGTAGGTACATTAATTGGTGTCTCAACCAAGGCTAACATGCTGAATAAAGATGGTAAGATTCCAAATGTAAAGAAGGCACTTATGGCTGATTCTATTGGAACTACAATGGGTGCTGTTTTAGGGACTTCAACTGTTACTACCTATGTTGAATCAGCGGCCGGCGTAGCTGAAGGTGGCCGTACAGGATTAACTGCACTTACAACAGCTGGATTATTCTTCTTGGCACTCTTTTTATCTCCATTATTTTTGATGATACCTGCAGCAGCAACTGCACCTGCGTTAGTTTTAGTTGGAGTTATGATGATGACACCAATACAAAATTTAGATTTAGATGATTATACAGAATCAATACCAGCATTTTTTACTTTAGTAATGATGCCATTAACATTTTCTATCGCAGAAGGTATTGTATTCGGGATTCTAGCTTATGTATTTCTAAAATTGTTTTCGGGTAGATATAAAGAAGTTTCAATTGTTGGTTACTTATTAGCCATCCTCTTCATTCTGAAATTTATTTACATCTAGAACAAAGAATAATGTATATAAAAGGCCATTTAATTGAAGAATTAAATGGCCTTTCCTATTTTAAGATAATCGTTATCTACTTGCTTACCAACCACTCTACAGCTTCTTCTTTCGTGTCAAAAGATTTTATATCACGTCCTGTTAAACGGTTTACGCCATTATAAATAATTCGCAACAATCCGGATAAACCGATAACTGCACCAGCTTTTACGTAGGGTTTATTATCTCCTATGAAAGATGAAAACGCATTCTTTATATCACTATTAAAGTGCATACCATCCATATTGGTTAAAGTAAAGGCTGAGTTCTCAGCTTGTGCCCGTATATATTCCTTACTACTTTCAATAATCGGATTAATATCTTTAAACTCTCGTAGACCAGAAAAATCCATATATATGATCTTTTTACCCCCTTGCGATATAAAACTTATTCTCTCCATTGGTTTGGTTTTTTTTATAAAAATAAAAAAATAGGAAATAATTACAAGCGATAGCAGTCAATAAAGTAGACACCCTTTAACAAAGGCACCCTCAAATGTACCAAGAAGAAACTCTTTAAAACGCAAAAAAGAGCAACCACATTGTGATTGCTCTTTTCTTAAAAAAAGGCGGTGACCTACTCTCCCACTTCTACGCAGTACCATCGG
>NZ_JBNGOY010000065.1:0-28461 GCF_050589805.1 Carboxylicivirga fragile
GAATTTAGTTGAAGAATTTTTGAAGCAGCCTGAATTATGCAGTTCTATTCTTTGGTGTAAGTCTTGTGTTTGACCAATATAGTATTTGTCAAAGGCAGGAGAGTTTATAATGTAAACGTAAAAGTACATGTTTGAAGTTAATGAAAAGAGCTGCTTAAAATCGTATAAAAAAAGGGTCATCTCAAAATTTCTTTTGAAATAACCCTTCATCTCGGTGGTGCCACCTGGAATCGAACCAGGGACACATGGATTTTCAGTCCATTGCTCTACCAACTGAGCTATGGCACCGAGTTATTCTCACCTAAGTAAAAATAACAAACAATAACCCTTTACCCTTTATTAGAATCTGTCCCCACAGAAACTAACAAACCCTAAAATCAGTCTTTTCTGACTGGTGGTGCCACCTGGAATCGAACCAGGGACACATGGATTTTCAGTCCATTGCTCTACCAACTGAGCTATGGCACCAAATCATTAAAATTGCCCATATAATGGGGCTTTCAGGGACATTTCCTTCGAAATGCGGTGCAAATATACATAAAGATTTCTGAACACAAAATCATTTTTTGTTTTTTAGTTTTCCTTTTTCGCGAGAAGCATACTAATTTGCTTGATATTTAGTATTTTTGCGCCTCATAATTTTTTCATGGAATATCAGAATATAACTTTAGCGAATGGTATTCGCATCATTCATAAGCAAGATAAGTCGGCAGTAGGGTATTGTGGCTTGATTTTAAATACAGGTTCACGAGATGAGATGGAGGATGAGCATGGTATGGCTCATTTTATTGAGCATGTCGTGTTTAAGGGTACAAAGAAGCGGAAGGCTTTTCATATTTTAAGTCGCCTAGACGATGTGGGAGGTGAGCTTAATGCCTACACGACTAAGGAGGAGACCTGCCTATATGCCTCTTTTTTGAAAGAAGATTTTGAGCGAGCCATTGATTTAATTCACGACATAACTTTTAATTCAACTTTTCCCAAAAAAGAAATTGAAAAAGAGAAAGAAGTAATTGTTGATGAAATTAATTCTTACAAGGATAGTCCGGCTGAATTAATTTTTGATGAATTTGAGGAGATGTTATATGCTGGCGATGCCATGGGGCGAAATATCCTGGGTACGCCTGAACATCTAAAGTCTTTTGGAAAGAAGGAGATTGAAAAGTTCATACAAAACAATTACAATACCGATGAAATGGTGTTTTGTTCAGTTGGAGATGTTTCTTTCAAAAAAATAAAGTTATGGGCTGAAAAATACTTTGGAACTATACCTGCGAACCCAAGGCTGCATAAAAGAAAAAATGTAGGACTTTATATACCTCAATCACTAACGCTTGAAAAAAACACGCATCAGTGTCATGTGTTAATTGGTTCAACGGCCTATGATTATAAAAGCCCCAAGCGCTTGCATTTACATTTATTGAACAACTTGTTAGGTGGGCCGGGAATGAATTCACGTCTTAACATGGCCTTACGTGAAAAAAATGGCATTGCTTACAATGTTGAATCAAGTTATACTCCCTATTACGATACTGGTGTTTTTAATATTTATTTTGGCACCGATCATGATAATTTGTCACGATCATTTTCAATTATCGATCGTGAGTTAAAAAAATTGAAGGATGCATCTTTGGGAAGTATGCAATTACTTAAGGCAGCCAGGCAAATGAAAGGTCAGTTGGCAATTTCAGCAGATAACAGAGAAAACCTGATGCTAACCATGGGCAAAAGTTATTTGATGTATAACCAGGTTGATAGTTTGGATGAGATTTATAAAAAGATTGATTCAATCACAGCTAAGGACTTGCAAGGTATTGCCAATGAGATTTTAGATGATAAAAACTTATCGTACTTAATTTACCAATAAGATGACTGATTTATCTATCGAATTAGAACAATATATATTAGATCATATTGACGAGGAGGGAGAGGTGTTGAAGGATTTGAATCGTCAAACACACGTGAAGATGCTTCAGCCACGCATGTTGAGTGGACACTTGCAAGGGCAGATTTTGAAAATGCTTTGCCAGATGATAAAACCAACTAATGTGTTGGAAATAGGAACTTACACTGGTTATTCTGCGCTTAGTATGGCAGGTGGCTTGGAAAAAGAAGCTCATATTGATACCATTGAAATTAATGATGAGTTGGAGCCTTTTATTTCATCGTTTATAAACAAAGCGGGGTGTGGCGATAAAATAAGCTTGCACATAGGCGACGCCTTGGAAGTTATACCAACATTAGATAAAAAATATGATCTGGTGTTTATGGACGGTGATAAGCGTTTGTATAATGAGTACTATGATCTGATTTTTGATAAGCTTAATTCGGGCGCTTATATACTAGCAGATAATGTGTTATGGGATGGAAAAGTGGTTGAGGATGTAAATCCGAATGATACGTATACAAAAGGTATATTAGATTTCAATAAGAAGATTAAGTTGGATTCCAGAGTGGAAAAAGTTATTTTACCCTTTAGGGATGGCATATTTTTAATTCGAAAGAAATAAACAAATTGCCAATCCGAGGCGTTCTATCATTCAATCAATAATCATCTTATATGAAGACGGCAATTTTTTATGGGTCATCCTTAGGTAATACGCAATTTGTTGCAGAGAAAATAAATTCTCAATGGCCAAATGCTGAGTGTGTAGCGGTTAATGATTTGAGAAGTGAGGATATTCTGAGTTATGATTTTATCATATTAGGTACCTCTACTTGGGGAATTGGCAACCTGCAGGATGATTTCGAATTATTTGTTGATTTATTGTTGTCACTGGATTTGTCGGATAAAACTTTTGCGCTTTTTGGTTGTGGTGATCAAGGTACCTATCCCGATTCTTTCTGTAATGGCATGGGTAAACTTTACCATCTTCTTGTAGATAAGGGATGGAAAGTAATTGGCGATTGGTCAATTGATGGCTATGATTTTTCAGAATCAGAAGCTGTAATTGATGATCGTTTTGTTGGTTTAGCGCTGGATGAGGATAATGAGCCTGATATGACTGATGTGAGAGTTAAACAGTGGGTGACTCAGTTGAGGAAAGAGTTGAAGTAGCTTATTTGATCAAGCGATCCATGTCTTTCTTTTCAAATAAGGTGGGGTAGTCTTCAAGAAACTGCTCCATAACAACGCGCATTACAGCTTCGCGCATAAATTTTGATTTATTACTGATTTTATATTTGTCACAATAGGTGGCTATTGCATCTTTTTCTTTATCGTTAAGTAAAAAGGCTGCGGTGTGCTTGCGTTTGAGTGCTTTCTCTCTATTAATAATTGCCCTTTTTTCTTTTCTCTGCTTTTTGGCCATTCTTAGCTCTGTGCTTGTATGGCACAAAAATAATAAAATCCACGTTTCCATCAAACCATGGTATATGGGGCAATTTGGGACATGTAGAAGTTTGATTAAAAAATAGAAAATACTGTATTTAATACAGATTATTCGAAAAACACTTTAAATTTGTGCTTCGCAAAAACAATTAGAATATTAAAATATAATGGGACGCGCATTTGAATACAGAAAGGCCTCCAAGCTAAAGCGTTGGGGAACAATGGCCAAAACATTTACAAAGATTGGAAAACAAATAACCATGTGTGTGAAGGAAGCGGGCCCTGACCCTCAAGCTAATTCACGCCTGCGTGTATTAATACAAAATGCTAAAGCAGCCAACATGCCAAAGGATAATGTTGAGCGTGCTATTAAAAAAGCAACAAGTAAAGATACAGCCGATTATAAAGAAGTAGTGTACGAAGGCTATGGCCCTTTCGGAACAGCTTTTATGGTTGAGACGGCTACCGACAATACAACGCGTACGGTTGCCAATGTACGTAGCTATTTTAACAAGAATGGTGGTTCGCTTGGTACTACAGGTTGTGTAGATTATATGTTTGAGCACAAGTGTAACTTTAAGGTGGCAATGAAGGAAGGCATTGACTTGGAAGAGTTAGAGCTTGAATTGATTGATGCTGGAGTGCAGGAGATTTTCGAAGATGAGGGCAGTATTTTAATTTATGGTGACTTCGAAGGTTTTGGACCAATTCAGAAATACCTTGAGGAGAATGACTTTGAAATTGAAAAGGCAGAATTTGAGAGAATTCCGCAGGATACAAAGGAATTAACTGACGAGCAAAATGCTGATATTGAAAAGCTATTGGCTAAGTTCGAAGAGGATGATGATGTGACCAATGTATTTAATAATATTAAATAGTTTGTAGTCCGATGTAGAAAGTCCGAAATTAACCCAAGTTGGTTAAAAGGTTTTCTTGGGTATGAAATTTTAAAGCGGCGAGTGTTAATTCACTTGCCGTTTTTTGTTTGCTAAAGAGTCTGTTTTTATCTGATACGGATTTCGTACTTTATACTGAAGGACTAACATTATTTAGTATCAATTTAAATAGTGATGCAAATCATGAGCTTTATCCTTGCTTATTGCTTTTAAGATATGTATTTTTCAATCTGAATAATAATTATATAAATATCTATCATGCAAGATTTAAAACAATACATAGAAGACAATAAGCAACGTTTTCTGGATGAATTATTTGAGTTGATTCGCATTCCATCTATTAGCTCTAAGCCAGAGCATAAGGATGATATGTATAGCTGTGCTGAAATGTGGAAGAAGCTTTTACTTGAAGGTGGTGCTGATAAGGCAGTGATTATGGAGACAGAAGGTAATCCTGTTATTTATGGAGAAAAGATTCTTGATCCGTCGTATCATACAGTGTTGGTATATGCACACTACGATGTGCAGCCGGCTGAGCCTTTGGAATTATGGACATCTCCTCCATTTGAGCCGGAAGTTCGTGATGGTAAAATATTTGCCCGTGGTGCTGATGATGATAAGGGACAAGGTTTCATGCATACCAAGGCGTTTGAATATTTGGTACGTACCAATCAATTGAAATGTAACGTTAAATTCTTAATTGAAGGAGAAGAAGAAGTTGGATCACCAAGCTTACCTAAATTCTGTAGAGATAATAAAGAATTGTTGAAGTCTGATGTTATTTTAGTTTCAGATACGGGTATGATTGCACCAGATGTGCCAACAATTACAACAGGATTACGTGGTTTATGTTACTGGGAAGTTGAGGTAACTGGTCCAAATCGCGATTTACATTCAGGTTTGTTTGGTGGTGCTGTTGCTAATCCAATTAATGTATTGGCTAATATGATTACACAAATGGTAGATGAAAATGGACATATTACTGTTCCTGGATTTTACGATGATGTAATTGAGATATCAGATGCTGAACGCGCTATGATGGCCAAAGCTCCATATAGTGAAGAAGAGTACAAAAAAGCATTGGATGTTGAAGAGCTTGCTGGAGAAAAAGGATTCAGTACAAATGAGCGTACTGGTATTCGTCCATCGTTTGATGTATGTGGTATCTGGGGTGGATATACTGGCGAAGGCGCGAAAACTGTATTGCCATCGAAAGCATATGCTAAGATTTCTTCTCGTTTGGTTCCAGATCAGGATCATGAGAAAATTGCAGAATTATTCATTAAGCATTTTGAGTCGATTGCACCTAATAACGTTAAGGTGAAAGTTAAGCACTTGCATGGTGGTCAAGCTTATGGTTGTCCTATTGATTTGCCTGCATATCAGGCAGCAGAGAAGGCGAATGAGGCTGTTTTTGGCAAAAAACCTGTTCCAGTTCGCAGTGGAGGATCTATTCCTATTATATCTGATTTTGAACAGATATTGGGTGTTAAGTCGGTATTAATGGGCTTTGGTCTTGAGGCTGATGCTATTCATTCACCAAATGAGAATTTCCCATTGGAGCAGTTCTTTAATGGTATTGAAACAATTCCATATTTCTACAAGTATTTTAGTGAAATGAAATAGGGAGTTATTTTATCAACCCCTGGTTTGTAATCGGGGTGATCTCTATTTTTGATATATCTTATTTAATCACCTATTCTTTTTTTTAAAGGGTAGGTGATTTTTTTGTGGGTTTAACTTTTGTATTTAGTGCTGGTGTTTTTTAGGGGTGTTTTTGTGAAAGATTATAAAATATTTGATATTAATCTTCAAAATGAAGCTTTTTGTGGATAAAAAGTAATAAATTATTAAAAATACCCCTCAAAATTACTTCTAATTGAAAAAATAATCTATTTTTGCTCCTGCTAACTCGATTAAAAAGAAAGAAATTATGGCGCAATTAAGATTTCAAGCTCTAGGGGAGCTGATGAACAGACAACCAAAGGAAGTAGTTTTTCCTTCAACTAAAGCAACTGATTATTATGGCGAATTAGTCTTTAATAAGGACTCAATGGCTAAGTATCTTTCAGGCGACGCTTATAAAGCTGTAAAAGTTGCAATGGATAAGGGGGAGTCAATTGATCGTAAAATTGCTGATAATGTTGCTTCAGGCATGAAGGCATGGGCAATGGAGCATGGAGCAACTCACTATACTCACTGGTTCCAACCATTAACTGATGGTACAGCTGAGAAACACGATGGTTTTATCGATTATGGTGATAACGATACGATGATTGAGGCTTTTTCAGGTAAGCTTCTTGCTCAGCAAGAGCCAGATGCATCATCTTTCCCGAATGGTGGAATTCGTCAAACATTTGAAGCTCGTGGATATACGGCTTGGGATGTGTCATCACCAGCTTTTATTATGGGTACAACACTTTGTATTCCTACCGTATTTATTTCATATACGGGTGAAGCCTTAGATTACAAAACACCATTTTTAAAAGCGCTTGCAGCAGTAGATAAAGCAGCTGTTGGGGTAGCACAATATTTTGATAAAGAGGTTAAGAAAGTTCATACGAACCTAGGTTGGGAGCAAGAATATTTTTTAATTGACCAGGCATTGTATCAGGCGCGCCCTGACCTGATGATTACAGGTCGTGCTTTAATGGGACACTCATCTTCAAAAGATCAGCAGTTGGATGATCACTACTTTGGATCTATTCCAGAGCGTGTGACCAAATTTATGATTGAGCTGGAGATTGAATCGCATAAGCATGGTATACCTGTTAAGACACGTCACAACGAGGTTGCTCCAAATCAGTTTGAGCTAGCTCCTATTTATGCTGAAGCTAACTTAGCAAATGACCATAACCAATTGGTGATGGATTTGATGAAGCGTATCGCTCGTCGCCACCAGTTCGAAGTATTATTACACGAAAAGCCATTTGCAGGTATCAATGGTTCAGGTAAGCACAACAACTGGTCCTTACAAACAGATACGGGAGTTGTGCTATTAGCGCCAGGTAAGAACCCGAAAGGAAACTTACAGTTCTTAACCTTTGTGGTTAATGCCATTGCTGCTGTATACAAAAATCAGGATTTATTACGCGCTACTATTTTAACAGCATCTAATAGTCACCGTTTGGGAGCTAATGAGGCACCACCGGCGATTATTTCTGTATTTACAGGTTCTCAGATTGCTGATACTTTAGATAATTTAGCAGAAAGAATTACGGATCAAAAGATGTCTCCGGATGAGAAAACTGCTTTAAAATTAGGTATTGGTCGTATTCCAGAGATCTTGTTAGATAATACAGATCGGAACCGAACTTCACCATTTGCCTTTACAGGTAATCGTTTTGAATTCCGTGCTGTTGGTTCAACCACTAACTGTGCTTCTCCACTTACAGCCTTAAGTGCTGCAATGGCAGTTCAGTTAACCGAATTTAAGGCGGATGTTGATGCGCTTATTGAAAAAGGGGTTAAGAAAGATGAAGCCATCTTCCAAATGATTAAAAAGACCATTCTTGAGTCGAATCCAATTCGTTTTAATGGTGATGGTTATTCTGATGATTGGAAAGTGGAAGCTGCTAAACGTGGTTTAACAAACATTACTTCTGTGCCTGAGTCATTGTCGAAATACCTAGAGCCTGCAGCTAAGAAATCATTAATTAGTACAGGTATTATGTCTGAGCGCGAGCTTGAGGCAAGAGTTGAGGTTGAGATGGAGAAATTTACCAAGAAGATTCAGATTGAGTCTCGTGTATTGGGAGATCTTGCCATTAACCACATTGTTCCAACGGCTGTGGCTTACCAAACTCAATTAATTCAGAATGTTCAGGGAATGCGTGATATCTTTTCGGAAGAAGAGTTTGATGCTTTGGCTGGACCTCGTAAAGAATTAATAAAAACTATTTCAGCGCATATTAGTTCGATTAAAGCTAAGGTTGCTGAAATGACGGAATCTCGTAAGAAATGTAATGCCATCGAAGGTGAGACTGAAAAGGCATATGCTTACGATAAAGAAGTTCGTCACTTCCTGGATGACATTCGTTACCACATCG
The DNA here is from genome assembly GCF_050589805.1 of Carboxylicivirga fragile. Lineage (NCBI taxonomy): Bacteria > Pseudomonadati > Bacteroidota > Bacteroidia > Marinilabiliales > Marinilabiliaceae > Carboxylicivirga > Carboxylicivirga fragile. The sequence goes on from NZ_JBNGOY010000065.1 coordinate 8,277, forward strand.
ACAAACTAGAATTGATTGTTGATAATGAATTATGGCCATTGCCTAAATTCCGTGAATTATTATTCCACAGATAGAAAAGAGCTCATATATTAGAAAGCCCGCATCGAAGAATCATTCCGATGCGGGCTTTTAATTTTAAGTCTTAAATCATATCAAGTACAGCTTTTACCACATTATTTGCACCTTCTTCAATTTGAAGAATATTGGCATCTAACATGTAACATGGAGTTGTGGCAATCTTATTTTCTTTATCAATGGTAACTTCACCATGATTACTTAAGGTGTGCTTACTGCCCATTTTCTCAATGGCTTCTATTGTGCCTTTATCCTGTCCAATTGTTACATTAATATTATTAATCACCTTGGCCAAAACTGCAGGAGCAATGCATAAGGCGCCAATTGGTTTTTCAGCCTTGTGCGTATCCTGAATGGCTTTTGCAGTTAATGGTTCCACATCGCAATCTGGTCCGTCAAACGCTAAGGAGCTAAGGTTTTTTGCAGCACCAAATCCACCCGGAAGCATAAGTGCATCAAACTCATTGATATTAAAATCCGAAAGTGGCTGAATTGCTCCGCGCGCTATTCGAGCTGCTTCGGTTAATACATTGCGATTTTCTTTCATTTCTTCACCTGTAATGTGATTGATTACATGGTGTTGATTTATATCAGGCGCAAATAATGTGTATGATGCGCCGTGTTTTGCAATGGCCAGCATTGTAAGAACTGATTCGTGAATCTCGGCACCGTCGTATACGCCGCAACCTGAGAGTATAACTGCTATTTTTTTTGATGTGTCCATAATTGTGAATTTTACTATTGGCTAGCTAATTTACAATTTTCATCAACTAAAATAAAATGGTAAATGAAGATGATTAAATCGTTCTTCTTATTTGAGGTGTAGTATAAGTATTGATTTTGGGGACGAAATTATCATGTCAAAATCCGTATATTCCTGATTGGTAACAATGTCGTATCCACTTGAAAAGTGTTTCAAAATCTCATTGTATTTAGCCGATTTAATACGTCTTTGTTCGCCTCCATTATTAATAATAACCAACACTGCTTTATTGTCTTTGTGTCTATAGTAGGCATAGGTGTTTTCTTCTGGCCTGAAGTGCTTAAAGCTACCAGTGAAAAGATCGCTGTTTTGTTTTCGCCAATTAATCAATTGCTTCAGTAAGTTTTGGAAATCTTTCTCCTCCGATGATAAACCAGTTTGATTAAAGGCGTTTTTACTATCTCCATCCCAGCCGCCTGGCATATCTTTTCTGATGTGGCCTAATCCTTTATTTACTGTTCCGTCCAGTAAACACTCGGTACCGTATAAAATGGAAAGAATGCCCCTGGTGGTAAGCACTAATCCCATCATCATGGTTAATTGTTTTAAATCTTTATCGGCATTCGAAAATGCTCGTGTAAGATTATGGTTATCCGCCATTACAATATTGTTGTTGGCATTTTTGTAGGTATAATCCTGACACAGTAATTGATATACATCATCAAGGCCTTCCTGCCCTTCGCGAAAATCAGAAAATGCATCAGAAGTAGCGATAGCTATTGGGTAATCAATTGCATGAATGTTGTTTAGTTGACTAGTAAGCGCCATCTCTTGCCAATAGGCAGTGTTTACTTGTTGTGCACTTTTATTATCACCAATAACTGGCAGGGAAGGATATTCATCCGCTAATGCGATAAAAAGTTCGTTTAAAAATTCAACATTGTTATGCGCAATGTGGTCAATTTTAAGTGCATCTATTCCGCTGCTTTCAATCCACCAAATGGCATTCTGTATGAGTAGCTTGCGAAGTAAAGGGTTGCTTTGCTTATAACTAGGTGTACTCATTTCTTGCCATGCAGCATATACGGTGTTTTTATCGTAGTCTGATTGGTAAGGGTCACTTAGAATGGCATTTGAGTTATCCAGATATTTGTCTTCTGAATGGTAATAAAAGTCTTTAAATGGAGGCTGAATATACCAGGGGTGTTGTTTGCCTATTTGATGGAATACCATTGTTTGCATCACTTTTAAACCTCGTTTGTGACTTTCGCTGATAAGTTGTAAGTAGTTATCTCTATTTCCAAGACGCTTATCGATTTGATACCAATTGGTACCGCCATTTCGTTGGTACGATTGCATCATGAGGTTACTCTCAACAACAGGTAATAGATCAATATAGGTTATGCCTAATCTTTCGAGATATTCCAGGTTTGAGGTAATCCCCAGTAAGTCGCCACCGTGAATGCCTATCGGATTAAGTCGATCAACCCTTTCAAAATAGCCATTAATTTTATCGTTTTTGGTATCGCGGTTGCTAAATCTGTCTGGAACTATCTGGTAAATAATATCGCTAGATGAAAGTGAGCGTTCGCCCGTGTGGGGGATTCTATTTTGTATACTAAACTGTGCTATGCCTTTATTACCATTTGAATCGAAAAAACGAATTGGGAAAGTGCCAGTAGCTACATCTTCATCAATACTTATCTCAATAAATTGGTATTTGAAGTTTTCGCCGGGGTATGATTTAACAACTTTAATTCCCGGGTGGTTAATTGATACACTTACGCTATTTGAGAAACTTGATTCAGCAACAATAGTAATGTTGCTATACTTCATACCTTTCCACCAATTGTTGGGTTGTAGCTTTACATCAATATTGCGCGCATTTATGTTTATCGAACAAACATAAAAACAAATAAGTAGGATTATAGTCTTAAAACTTAACTTCATAAAACAGGTGTTCTTTTTCTTCTTTCCTGCATAAAAGTACTAAAAAAGAAGCAATGTACTTACTACCTGAAGTTGATATAACAAAAAGGGAAACATTAATGTTTCCCTTTGGTTAATATGAATGCGAACTGTATGTAACAGTTTGATTTTAGTTGTTATTTAACTTTAACAATGGATGATTTACCAGGTTCAATTTTTACAAGTTCATTGTAAACCGATAACTCAATTACATCTGTTGCATGCGAAACTACTTCAACCTGTTTAGAGCTGACAATGACTTCTAAATCATTATTCAGGAAAGTCAAGCGGAAAGCATATTCTTTCCATTCGGCTGGAATAACAGGATTAAGGTATAGTTTACCATCGTATACACGTTTGCCACCAAATCCTTCAACAATCGACATCCAGGTGCCAGCCATACTCGTAATGTGCAGGCCTTCGTGTGCCTCGTGGTTGTAATCATCAATATCCAGACGCGATGTACGCAAATACATTTCATAAGCCTTCTCGGTTTTCCCGATTTTAGCAGCTAGAATAGAGTGAACACAAGGCGAAAGAGAGGATTCATGAACCGTACGTGGTTCGTAGAAATCAAAATTACGTTTTATAGTTTCTGTGTCGTACTCATCTTCGAACACATAAATACCCTGTAAAGTATCTGCTTGTTTAATGTAACAGCTTCGTAGTATTCTATCCCACGACCAATATTGGTTTATTGGGCGTTGAGCAGGATCTAAATCTGCAACCAGAGTTTGATCCTTATCCATGAAACCATCTTGTTGCATAAATACATTCAACTCATCGTTGTGAGGAAAATACATATTGGACGCAATGTCATTCCATTTAGCTACTTCAACAGTATCATCTAAGTTGATTTTCTTCGATATTGTATTGAAGGCTTCCGGATTGCTTTGTTTCACATGTTCAATGGCTTCAGCAGTGTATGTTAAGCACCACTTGGCCATCTTATTTGTGTACCAGTTGTTGTTGATGTTATTTTCGTACTCGTTTGGTCCGGTAACTCCAAGCATCACATATTGCTTACGTGCTTCGGAATAATTCACCCTTTGTGCCCAGAATCGTGAAATAGCCACCAACACTTCCAAACCATATTCCGCCAAATAAGCATTGTCATTTGTGTGACGAATATAATTATGGATGGCAAAAGCGATTGCGCCATTACGGTGGATTTCCTCAAAGGTAATTTCCCACTCGTTGTGGCATTCTTCACCATTCATGGTAACCATAGGATAGAGCGCAGCCCCATCTTTAAATCCTAATTTCTCAGCATTCTCTATGGCTTTGTCCAACTGTTTGTAGCGATAAATCAATAGGTTTCGCGTAACATCAGATGGTGCTGTTGAAATGAAGAAAGGAATGCAATAAGCTTCGGTATCCCAATAGGTACTTCCACCATACTTTTCGCCAGTGAATCCTTTAGGCCCCACGTTTAAGCGCTCATCTTCTCCTGTATATGTTTGATGCAAGTGGAAGATGTTAAAACGGATTCCCTGTTGTGCAGCAATGTCACCACTAATTTTAATGTCACTGTGTGTCCATTTCTTGTACCATTCTTTAACATGGTCAGCAAAAAGGGCATCGAAGCCTTTGGCGAAACCACTTGCAGTAACTTTTTTAGTAGCAGCTAATAACGCTGTTTTATCGTAATTAAGTGAACTAGTCACACCTACTATTTTGTCTAGTGTGAAACATTCACCTTCTTTAATTTCTTTTTCAATTCGGTTACCAACCCAGCCTTCTTTTTTCATGACTTCGGGTGTGATATTAACATCAGCACCTTCAAGTTGGGCTTTAATTTTCATTCCAAAGCCAGCTCTAAAACCTAGTTTTTTGGTTTCACTAAGTAGATATGCTTCGCCAGGGTGGGCTTCCATTTCCAGAATATTCCAGAACTTTTCGTCGTAGTTGGAATCTTCATTTACAACATCCCCATCGAGGTAAGGTGTAAATGCAATTTTCCCTTCAAAGTTGATTGGAGTCACAGAATAACGGATGGCACCATTTTCGGTATCTGCCATGCTAATAAAACGCTTGACGTCGACCTTGATTTTTTTACCAGCATCAAGTATGGCAATAAAACTACGTTGGATGTAGCCTTCTTGCATATTTAATGTGCGTGTAAAATTTTCTGTTTGACAGGTATATAAATCAAGATAGTGTCCATCAATTTGTACATCAATACCAATCCAATTCGGACTGTTAAGTACTTTTGCAAAATACTCCGGATATCCATTTTTCCACCATCCAACGCGCGTTTTGTCGGGGTAGTAGATACCCGCAACATAACTTCCTTGTAAGGTTGGCCCAGAATAGGTCTCTTCAAAATTGGCACGGTGACCCATTTTTCCATTACCTAAACTGAATATACTTTCTGATGATTTATGATTCTCAGGATTGAACCCTTCCTCAATAATACACCATTCATCGTGTTTTAAATATTCTTTCATGTGTCTAATACTTGTTTTACAAAGGTCACATGGAACTCGCCTCCCAATAGCCCCGATAACTATAGTGGGGCAGGATTAGCCATTCTCGTTAGTGAGAAAGGTTTGACTTCATCGATTTTCAATTCGGATGGCTCGTTTCATCGTTTTATCTCTAAGAATCCACATTGGCGAATGTTGAAACTCACCAATTAAAAACAATTTCAGTTAGTCCTGAAGACTCATTAACTTGTTGTAATCCATCTGGTGCAAACCATCGATTACGATATTTGCTTTGCCCAAAACCTTTGGAGAGCCAATTCCGACGCAACGCATCTTACCTGCTAAAGCGGCTTCAACACCTGCCTCGGCATCTTCAAAAACAACACATTCTTCCGGTTCAACATTTAGGGCATCGGCTCCTTTAAGAAAGACTTCTGGATCTGGTTTGGCTTCAGATACTTTTGTACCATCAATGATGGCTTCAAATAAGTGTGTCAATTCGAGGCGCTCTAAAATGGTCATGGCATTTTTGCTAGCCGAACCTAGAGCGATTCTAATGTTTTTAGCCTTTAGTTCTTTCAGGAAACTTTCTGCTCCGTCTAAAATCTCGTCAGGCTTCATCTCCAAAATGTAAGTACGATAGTTCTCGTTCTTTTTCTCTGCGAGTCGTTTCTTTTCTTCATCGCTTAGTGTTACTCCACCAATTTCGAGAAGTATATTTAAGGATGCCATGCGGCTTACTCCTTTTAATCGTTCGTTGTCTAATTCAGTGAAATCAAAGCCCAACTCATTAGCTAATGCTTTCCAGGCGATGTAATGATACTTTGCCGTGTCAACTATAACCCCGTCTAAATCAAACAAACATGCTTTAATTTGTCCCATGCTAAATTATTCGTTAATTGCTTTACTATTGGTATTAATAAACGATACGGATATGGCACCAAGTACCATTATAATGCCGGCCATTACTAATACATAAATACCTTGACCGCCAAAAAAGTTTCGTAGAATTGGTCCGCCGAATATTCCACTAAGAATCTGGGGAACAACTACTGTTAGGTTGAATAATCCCATATATATGCCAATTCGTTTAGCAGGGATTACACTTGATAAAATCATGTATGGCATTGCCAGAATACCTGCCCACGCTATACCAATTCCAACAAATGAAAATAGAAGCATGTATTGGTTGTCGAAGAATAAAGTTGATATGTAACCTAATCCTCCAATTAATAAAGCACCACTGTAAACTGTTTTTCTATTTGTTAGAGAAATTAGTTTTGGCATCACAATGGAGAATAATGCTGCAACCAAACTATAAACGGCAAAGCAAATTCCAACCCAATTACCCGCTTCATCAAAGGCAGCTCGGAATGATTTGTCCGCTTCGTTATTAGCGTCAAAATCAATTGGGACTCCAAAATAATGTTGGGATATTGCAGTTGTAGAATACACCCATAATAAGAATAATGGAAACCAAGAGAACATCTGAACAATGGAAAGTTGCTTCATTGTTTTTGGCATGTTCAGAAGTAATTTCCAAAAGCTCTCTTTCTGTGCCTTATCTTCTTCAGTAATGTTTTTATAAGCCTCAAATTCTTCAGGAGGATATTCTTTCGTTTTAAAAACGGTTACCAAAACACTTATTAATAATAAGGCACCTCCGATATAGAATGACCATATGACAGACGGGGCAACTTTACCAGTGTCTGCTTCATTGGCAATGCCTGCAGCGGTTAAAATAAACGGTAAGGCAGAACCAATGACAGCTCCTACATTAATTAAAAAACTTTGTACAGAATAACCAACATTACGTTGTTCTTCAGGTGTCATGTCGGCAACTAATGCTCTAAAAGGCTGGAAGGTAACATTAAACGAACCATCCATTAGGGCTAGCATTACAACACCAAACATTAAGGCTCCAGCACCGCCTGCTTTCATCACGAGTGGGGCATTGGGCATAAAAAACATGGCAATCATCGATACAATAGCTCCACCAAGTATATAAGGTGAACGCCGTCCAATGCGTGTCCATGTTTTGTCACTGGCAGCACCAACAATAGGTTGAACCATAAGTCCCATAATAGGAGCTACCAACCAAAAGAAAGATAGTGAATGCGGATCTGCACCCAGACTTGTTAGTATTCTACTTGCATTTGCATTCTGCAATGCGAAACCAAATTGCACACCTAGAAAACCGAAGCTGAGGTTCCAGATTTGCCAAAAAGAAAGACGAGGCATTTTTTTCATACAAACAAATTTTAATTAAGTATGTATGTAAAAATACTTTACTATATGAAACCTTCAATAAAGTGTCAAATTGTAAGCATAGCATATTTACAAATACTCATAAAATCAATAGGTAAGACAAAACATTACTTAGCTTGACATAGCTAGTAAAGGTATTAACAGGTAAGTCACAATTCACATAAATCCATTACAAATATAAGTTTTAATTCAATAAAAGGCTTGGTAAGGGAGTTGCGGTGCAGAGTTGTAAGTGTGCTGAAATATAGTGTAGTGTATATTGCAAACGTTTGCGGAATATATTAAGTAATTGTTAATTTTATTTAAAAAAATATTAGCAGCAATTTCGCAAACGTTTGCGATAAGTAATCAATTGTTCCTGGCTTAGGGTGAATGTTAGTAAATTGAAAGGTTTATTTATAAGTAAAATCAATACCATACTGAGAAGAAGTACGTTCAACCAATTCGGGCGTGAATATCTTGGTTTCAAACTCATCATCTTCAACAGTTTCTTCTATATGACCTATTAATAGACGCATGGCGGCTTGTCCAATATCGTAGCCCTTTTGTTCTACTGTGGTTAATGGGGGGTAGGCAATGTTAGCATTTGGTCCATCTCCAAAGCCGACTACTGCAATGTCTTTAGGGATTTTATATCCGTTGCGTTGTAAAACTTGCATTACGGCAATAGCTGTACTGTCATTTACGGCAAAAATACCGTCAATTTCAGAGGCGAGACGTATTACGTCATCTGCTTTGGCGAATACAGCTTCTCGCGTATCGCATTTTAATATTAAGCGTTCTTCACATTCAAGTTTGCTTTCTTTAAGGGCACTATAATAACCTTCCTTTCTGTTTTTACCTATTAATAAGTGTTGTGGTGCAGCCAGGTGCATTATTTTCTTACAACCTTGATTGATTAAATGTCGTGTTGCGATACGGGCTCCTTCGAAATCATCAGCTATAACCCTGTCAGTAGAGAGTGCCTCACATATGCGATCGAAGAAAACAATAGGAATTCCATTCTCTTTTACATTATTAAAATGCGTAAACTCATGGGTGTTTTTACTCATCGAAACAAGAATGCCGTCTACTCGATTGTCAATTAATGCTTGTAGATCAATGACTTCTCTTTGGTAGTTTTCATTTGTCTGGCAAATGATAGCATTATAACCTCTGCCGTAGGCAACATCTTCAATGCCACTAATAACTGTTGAAAAAAAGTGGTGTACAATTTCAGGTATCACAATTCCAATGGTATTTGTTTTGCTACTCCTTAGGCTTAATGCCAATGCATTGGGACGATAATTAACTTTCTCTGCGAAGGTTTTAACCAAATTTTTGGTTTTAGGGCTAATATCTGGATGGTCTTTCAATGCTCTTGAAACCGTAGATGGTGAAATGCCTAATACGCGTGCTATGTCCTTAATTGTTATTGGATGTGATTTCATTTGACTGAATTTTCATATTACGGGCATATTGATCTCACAAAGGGGCTTACTATACTCGTTTCATACGAGGTGTTTTATCGTGCCATTTTAGTGATCAAAATCTATTGTAATGCCCAGATAATAGATAAATATACTAAAAAAGCCTGCGTTTAAAGCAAGTTTTGCGAATAAAGTTGTTGCGAAAATAGCATAAGTGAAATAGTGAAAACTGAAAAAAATGAAGGGTTTAAATTATTTACAGGATGATGAAAGTTGTAGGAGATACTTGAAGGGTTGTTGTGTAATTAGATTGGTTATGAGTAATTAAGCATGTGATCATACTGCTGTTTTAACTAGATTATGGTACGTAATTGAGTGTGTTGCAAAAAATAAAAACATGTTATACAACATGTTTATTTTTCGCAATCGGAACCGCAAACGACACCGCAATCGTTTGCGGTAAATTTTCTGCAAACAAGTGTTCGTGTCTGTTAAAAAGTGTTTACATTTTTGACAATTATATCTATGTTTGTACCATCAGTTAGGTAAAAATAAACACAGGCTTAAAGGTATTAGCAGTATCACATTCCACAGAAATCCACAAATCCTTAAGCGGATAACGATTGTTTATTTTAATAATTAAGAAAATCTATGTTTTATGAAAAAACAGTGTAATTTATTTAAGTTACTGTTTCTTTTTCTTGCAATGTTCAGTTTTCTGAATGTACATGCACAGGAAATGGCTGTTACTGGTGTTGTAACAGATGCAACAGATGGAATGCCTTTACCAGGTGTTACCGTTGCGGTTAAAGGCACAACAAATGGTACCATTACCACACCGGATGGAAGATATACTTTAAATTTGGAGAGTGGCGAAACACTTGTATTCTCATTTATTGGTTATAAATCCCAAGAAATTCTTGCAACAAGTAGTTCAATAAACATTGCTCTTGAAGAGGATGTAATTGGTATGGAGGAAGTTGTTGTAATTGGATATGGTACGGTGAAAAAAGAAGATGCAACAGGGTCACTAATTGCTGTAAAAGCTGATGATTTTAATCAAGGTGCGATCGCTTCTCCTCAGGACCTTATTGTTGGAAAAACCTCGGGTGTGCAGATCACATCTAGTGGAGGTGCTCCTGGCGCAGGCTCAACAATTCGAATTCGCGGTGGAGCTTCTTTGTCAGCGAATAATGAACCTCTTTTTGTTATTGATGGAGTACCTGTGTCATCTGATGGAATTAATGGTATTGCTAATCCATTGGCAACAATAAATCCTGATGATATTGAGACTTTTACAGTATTAAAGGATGCATCAGCAACTGCTATTTATGGTTCGCGAGCATCCAATGGTGTAATTATTGTTACCACTAAGAAAGGGGCTAAAGGTCAGCCTTTATCAGTCAATTATTCTGGTAAATTTTCAGTTGGAGCAACGAATAATAGAGTGGATGTTTATGGGGCAAGTGAGTATAGAGACTTGGTTAATAAATTATATGGACCAGATTCTAATAATCCAACACCAGATGCCATTGCAGCAATGGGCGAAGCAAGTACAGATTGGCAAGATGAAATTTATCAGACAGCATTTGGTCAAGATCATAACATTAGCTTACAAGGTGGATTGGATTTCTTACCTTATCGCTTTTCTTATGGTTATAATAACCAAGATGGTGTTTTGAAAACGTCTAACATTGAAAGACATGCATTGAGTTTAAATCTTAATCCAACTTTCTTAGATAATCATTTAAAAACTGCTCTTAATGTAAAAACTACTTTTGTTAAGAATTCATTTGCTAACGAAGGAGCTATTGGTGCAGCCGTAGGTATGGATCCTACTCAACCAGTTAGAAATGTTTATGAACATCCAAATGGAGAACAATGGGGTGGATATTGGGAATGGATTGACGCAGCAACTGGTTTGCCACAGGCTTTTGCGCCAAGAAACCCGCTTGGTTTACTAGAGCAGCAAACTGATAAATCGGATGTTCAACGTTCAATTGTAAACTTAAGTTTGGACTATAAGTTTCATTTCCTACCTGAAATGAGCGCTGTTGTAAACTTTGGGCTCGATCACTCAGATAGTGATGGTAGTCGTGTTGTATCGCCAGATGCAGCCTCGGAATATGAGAACGAAGATATTAGAGGTATCAAAACGATGTATGAGCAGGAAAAAACAAACAAAGTATTGGATATGTATCTAAAATACCAAAAGACTATTGGTATCCATACTTTTGATGTAATGGGAGGTTACTCTTGGCAACACTTCAAAAATGAAGGATATAACTTCGAGAATGATTATTATAATTATCGTGACCCTGCTACTACAGACCGACCGTTTGCTGGTGAAAATTACCTGATTTCATATTACGGGAGGTTTAATTATACTTTAAATGATAAGTATTTAGTAACTGGTACAATTCGTCGTGATGGAACATCGAGATTTGCAGAAGGCAATCGATGGGGTACTTTCCCTGCATTTGCTTTCGCATGGAAAATGAAAGAAGAATCATTTTTAAAAGACGTAGATGTTGTATCTGATTTAAAGTTACGTTTTGGTTGGGGGATTACAGGTCAGCAAGATGTCACAGGTAATGATTATGTTGGTTATGGAACCTATACTTTGTCTGACAATGGTGCAATGTATATCATTGGTGATCAGTGGTATAATACTTATAGGCCAAATGCGTACAACCCTGATTTAAAATGGGAAGAGACAACAAGTACAAATGTTGGAGTTGATTTTGCATTATTCAATAGCCGATTAAGTGGTTCTGTTGATTATTATTATCGAGAAACAACTGATCTTCTTAATATGATTACGGTTGCTGCAGGTACTTCTTTATCTGACCGTGTTGTTTCTAATGTAGGTAGCCTTGAGAATCAAGGTGTAGAAGTAAACTTATTAGGTAGAATTATTTCTAAGCAAGATTTTTACTGGGAACTTGGAGGTAACCTAACTTACAATAGAAATGAAATTACAAAGTTAACTGCTGTTGATGATCCAAATTACGTTGGTGTACCTTCAGGAGATTTAGGTTCAGGTAATTTTATTCAGATGAACTCTGTTGGTAAAGCTGTTAATAGTTTCTACGTTTACGAGCAGGTTTATGATCAGGCTGGTAGCCCTTTAGAAGGAGTGTATGTTGATCAGAACGGTGATGGAGTGATCAACTCTGATGACCGTATCTACTATGGTGACTCTACGCCAGACTACCTTATCGGTATTAATTCAACCTTACGTTATAAAAATTGGGATTTTAGTCTAAGTGGAAGATTTCAATTAGGTGCTCAGATTTACAATGGTATTGCAAGTGGTGGAGCTAATCATGACAATGTTTATAACGCAACAACAGGTTCGTTATCAAATAAATTGAGAGCTGGTTCCGAAACAAACTTCTTATATTCTGATGAACAAAGAGATTTTTCTTCACATTGGATTGAGAATGCTGACTTCTTTAGATTAGATAATTTATCAGTTGGTTATAGTTTTGACTCTGTATTTGGTCTTGAAGGTTCAAATTTACGATTGTCTTTAACGGGGCAAAATCTATGGCTAGTGTCCGATTATTCAGGTCTTGATCCAGAGGTGTTCAACGGTATTGATAATAATATCTACCCTAGACCTACAACAATCATGTTTGGTGTTAATTTTGGATTCTAAAAAAGTAAGAAAATGAAAAAGATATTTGTATATATATTCCTTCTGGCAGGCATTTTTACTGCTTGTGAGGATGATTTAAATGTGAAGCCAATAGACCCAAATTTGGTATTTGGTGATGAGGTGTACTCAACGCTTGAAGGCTATAAGCAAGTTTTAGCTAAAATTTATGGTAGCTATAATGTTTCTGGTCAGTATGGTGATGATAACGAGAGTGATTTATCAACAATTGAGGATGGTGGTATGTCTGCGTACCTTCGTAATTATTGGAATTTCCAGACTTTACCAACTGGAGAAGCAATGAATGCATGGAACGATGGTGGTTTAGTGGCGATTCAAAACGGTGTTTGGTCAGCTGATAACCAATTTGTTGCAGGTATGTTTTATCGCCTTTATTATATGATCTCATTAACCAATGAGTTCTTAAGAGAATCTTCAGGTGGTTCTGTTGTTGATGCTAATCCAGAAGCGATTAAGCAGATGAGAGCTGAGGCAAAACTAGTAAGAGCAATTGCCTACTATCATGGAATTGATTTGTTTGGAAAAATGGCCATTATTGAGGAAAACTCAAGTGAGGCTTATCCTACACCAACTCCAAGGCCTGAGTTGTTTAGCTGGATAGTATCTCAGTTAGAAGATGAGATTATTCCTGATTTACCAGCAGCTGCAACTGCTAGTTATGGACAAATGGATGCTGGAACAGCTTATATGGTGCTTGCCAAAATGTATATCAATGCTGTAAACTTTTCTGGAGTAGAAAATCCCGTACAGGGAAAGTCGAGTTATGATGAGGTTGTGAAGTATACAGAAATGGTGAATGCAGCTTATTCGTTGGAATCAAATTATCGTAAATTGTTTTCTACTGATAATGATGCTGCTGAAGGGATTATTTTTGGGTTAGCTTTAGATGCTTCTAAGACACAAGGTTTTTCGGCTTCACAGTATATTATGTCTGCTGGAACAAATGGTGCACTAAGTAATCATGTTGGCATTCCTTCAAGTGCTTGGGGCGGTAACCATGCAACTCGATCTGTTTATGATAAGTTTACAATGCGTCCAGGTGGTGATGTACGTGGAGCAACTCAAAATATTGAAGAAACGCTTGATCACACTACTACTATGGTAATTAATGCTGGCCTAGATATGGATAACCCATTGGATTATACGCAAGGTGTTAATGTTACTAAGTTTAAAAACAGAACTAGTGCTGGTGCTGATGGTTCTGATCCTTATTTTGTTGATACAGATTTTCCTATGTTTAGATTGGCAGATTCATATTTAATGTATGCAGAAGCAGTAGTTAGAGGGGGAAATGGAACTATGGCAAAAGCTGTTGAGTACGTTAATGATGTTATTGAGAGAGGTTATGGAGATGATAATAATAATATCATTGAAGCAGAATTAACCCTTGATTTTCTTTTAGAGGAAAGAGGGCGCGAGTTCTATTGGGAAGGTTATCGTCGTCAGGATTTAATTCGCTTTGGTAAATTTACTTCGGGTGATTATTTGTGGCAGTGGAAAGGTGGTGTTCAAGATGGGCGTGCATTAGATGCTCATAGAAATGTTTACCCAATACCATCTTCTGAATTGGCTGCTAATCCGAACGCAGAGCAAAATGATAATTATTAATATCTAATGAAAGGAACTATGAAATCATTAAATAAAATATTCTTGTTTTTTGCAATCAGTATGATGGTTGTTTCATCCTGCTCAGAAGATAAGGAGTATGCAAAAATTATGAATCCGGATGAGGTTGATGCTCCATCTGTAACAGCCCCTTCTGAAGGTGAAGAATTTGTTTTGTCATTAGATGACAAAGATGAGTTAGCTATGATAATTCGTTGGGATAAATCAGATTTTGGTATTGATATTAAGATGGATTTTTCTGTTGATATTGATGTGAAAGATGGTGATTTTACAATGCCAATTAATCTTGCGTTGACTACAAGTGATTCATTAGCTTTAACTCAAGAAGAATTGAATAAAAAGCTTCTTGAATTAGGCTTATCACCGGGTCAAAGTGCAGATTTTGATATTAGAGTTAAGTCAACTGTAAATTATCAAATAGAAGATAAAATAAGTGAAATTGTTACAGTTAGTGGTACTCCTTACTCAACGATTTTCCCATCAATTTACATGATTGGAGCTGGAGTTGGTGGCTGGGATCCCGCTTTGGCTGTTGAAGTTGCAGCTACTGAAGAGCCTAAGAAATATTATACCAAAGCGTATTTTATTGCTGAAGGAGATGCTAATTTTAGATTCTTCACAAATCCTGATTGGGGTTCTACATTGGGTGGATGGGATGTTTTCCCGAACTATCCAATAGAGTTCTTACAACCTAAGGAAGGTGATGGAGATCCAAATTTTGAATTTATTGGGACAACAGGTTGGTATGAATTGTGGGTAGATGAAGGTACTGGTACCATTCAGATGAAAGCGACAACAGAACCTTGGTTATACCTAACAGGTGATGCGACTCATGGTTGGGGATGGGATGATCCAACGAAAATCAAATGGGTTGGTCACGAAATCTGGGAAGGTGACGTTACTTTTAATAAGGATGGATATTTCCGACTGTTTGAACAAGCTGATTGGGGTCCTGTTGGATATGGTCATGATATTATAACAACATATAATGAGACTTATATTATAATTGCTGAAGGGCATGGAGATCCAAACTGGCAATTTATTGCTAGTACAGGTAGTTATCATGTGCTTGTTAATAAGCGTACAGGGACATTCTCTATTACTGCTAATTAATAGTTCGAGTAATATGTAATCAAATAGAAAGCCGCCCATTGTGGCGGCTTCTTTGTAATAATGTCATTTGTATAATGAAAAAATTGCTTACTTATTTTTTTCTTTCTATTTGTGTTCTAATGAAGCCTTCTTCCCAAGTTCTCTTACAAGGCTTTTATTGGGATGTGCCAGTAGATGCTGAAAATAAATCTGGACATTGGTATGATCATTTAAGTGAGAAAGTTGATTATTTAAACGAAATTGGTATTACCGGTATCTGGTGTCCGCCGCCTTCAAAAGGAAACTGGGGTATCTACGATATGGGATACGGCATCTACGATCATTATGATTTGGGTGAGATAAATCAGAATGGAACTGTAAGTACTCGCTTTGGTACCAGAGATCAACTCAATGGATTAATTAATACTGCACATAAAAACGATATAGAGGTGTATGCTGATGTGGTGTTAAATCATATGTATTCGTTTCAGAACAAAGATCTTGAGCCTAATCCAGTTTTAAAAAGTTATTTCAATACAAGAACAAAAGCACAAAGCGGTTATCCTGTTAATGAGGTCAAGTATCTGGTGGATGTACAAGCCAATCAAACCATAAAAATTCACATATCTAATCCATCAAATTATGATACGAAGAGTTTTTATCGCTTAAAGATTGATAAGCAAGCCAGCATGGAAAATGCGACTAAGAAATTTCATCCTATAACCAATAATAATAGTCCATTTGGATATTGGGAAGGTCGAGTTGATGAAGAGCTTATTATCACGTATAAGGTTTATCAGGAGGAGTTTGAGGAAATATGGCTGCAACTAGAAGTGTTGAACGAAGATATGCAATGGGGTGATCAAACAAGTGGATTGTGTATTTCCGAAATAACAGATTATAATGGTAATTCTTTAGATTGGTCAGTTTGTACTTATACAGGTATTAAGCCCCTTTCTAATCAAATATCATGGAATTATAAAAGCTTCCATCCTTCCACGTTTAATGCTTACCTGCAAAACTATCCCGATACGGGAGGAATCGTTGAGAATTCTAAACTCTTTGGACATGACTTTGACCACGATAATGAGCAAGTTCAGAAACAATTAATTGAATGGGGAAATTGGCTAATGAACGATGTGGGATACGACGGTGCACGTCTCGATTTTGTGAATGGTATTAAGCCAGGATTTATTAATCAGTGGGGACATGAGGTGATTTCAGATAGTACCTTTTGTGTTGCTGAGTTTTTTACAAATTCTAAAGAACAAATTATTGAATGGAACAAGGCTATTAATAAAGGCTTAAGTACTCAAATAAAATCCTTTGACTTCCCATTAAAGAAGTTATTAACTGAAATGGCAAATGGTAAAGGTGCCGATTTTGATATGACAAGGCTTGTTGGTGCTAGTCTTGGTGCTGATTTGCCCATTGATAATGTTGTTAGTTTTGTTGAAAATCATGATACGGGTAAGGAGCATGATAAGTGGATTACAAAAGATTGGCACATGGCTTATTCGTACATTTTATTTGCTGAACCAACACCTTGTGTTTTTTATTCGCACTTATTCCCTACTACACAATATGATTATCACACAAAAACAGATTCGGTAAAATGTGACGATACTCTGCCAGAGTTAATTGAACGCGCCTTAAAAGTACGGAATG
Source organism: Carboxylicivirga fragile (assembly GCF_050589805.1). Taxonomy (NCBI): domain Bacteria; kingdom Pseudomonadati; phylum Bacteroidota; class Bacteroidia; order Marinilabiliales; family Marinilabiliaceae; genus Carboxylicivirga; species Carboxylicivirga fragile. The sequence continues at coordinate 25,197 of NZ_JBNGOY010000065.1, forward strand.
TACTAAATGGCAAGGAAGTTGTTATGTCATCGCTTTGTGATGCTAATACATATGTATCGCACCGAAAGGGCGAACACAATTATAATGGTGGTTTTTTGGTGATAAATAACAATGAAAATAACACGCAATCTATAATTGATTTAAGTGATTGCGGTTTTAATATAGAAGAGGTTGATTTTATAGATGCCTTGCATCCTGATCGAAAGCTAAAGGCTGTTAATCAGTTGCTGTATACTAACAATTTACCTCGTAATGCATCCATTTGGATGACAGTGTCAGATTATAAGAAAATATTTAAATAGATATGTTATGGTGAAAAATTACTTTTTGGCATTACTTCTTTTATTCGTCCATCAGTATTTTGCTGGACAGGTAGTTAGTTCCAACCCTGCAATACCTTTGGAAACCGAGTCGGTTGTAATTACTTTTTACGCTGATAAAGGGAATATGGGTTTAAAAGACTATACGGGAGATGTATATGCACATACAGGTGTGATTACAGATAAAAGTACAGGTAGTAGCGATTGGAAATATGCACCTACATGGGGAGATAATGATGCCAAATACAAATTAGTTAGAACAGGAACTAACTCCTATCAATTAACAATTTCAGATAATATTAGATCGTATTATGGAGTTGCTGAGGGCGAAGTGATTGAAAAGATGGCATTTGTGTTTAGGAGTGCTGATAATAGCCGTGAAGGAAAAGATGAGGGCAATAAAGATATATTTGTTGATGTGAGTGATGGAGCAATGTCTCTCACCATTTCTGCTCCTCAAGATCGTAGTTTTCATGATAAAGGATCGAGTGTAGCTGTAGAAGTTAATTCTATACAAAGCACTAGCTTGAAGTTATTTGTAAATGGTGTTGAAGAAGTAAGTACTGCAAATACAGAAATTAATTACACATTGGCTAACCTAAATTTGGATAAGTATGAGTTAAAGGCTGTTGCAAGTAACGGAACTGACGAGATAGAAACCATTACGACTATTTTTGTTAAAGCAGATGTGATAATAGAAGATAGGCCTTTGGGTTTAAAGAGAGGGGTTAATTTACATGATGCTAATTCAGCAACGGTTTTATTATATGCTCCATATAAATCCTATGTTTATTTAATGGGAGACTTCAATAACTGGGAGCCTACTCAATCAAGTATGATGAAACGAGATGGAGACTATTTCTGGTTGAGACTGGAAGGACTTGCAGCTGACACCGAATATGCTTACCAGTTTTGGATGGATGGCAATTTAAAAATTGCTGACCCATACACAAATAAAGTTTTAGATCCGTGGAATGATAAGTATATACCGGAAGAGGTTTATCCAAACCTAAAAGCTTATCCTGAAGGTTTAACCGATAATATTGTAAGTGTATTTAATACGAATGCCGAGAGTTTTAGTTGGGACGCTCATGATTATGTGGCACCGAAAGCCGATGATTTGGTTATTTATGAGATTCTAATACGTGATTTTACCGCTAATAAAGACATAAAAACAATAACGGATACGCTAAGTTATTTAAAACGTTTGGGTATTAATGCTATTGAATTAATGCCTTTTAATGAATTTGAAGGTAACGATAGCTGGGGCTATAATCCGTCATTTTATTTTGCTACTGATAAAGCGTATGGTACAGAAAACGACTACAAGACTTTTATAAATGAGTGTCATAAAAATGGTATAGCAGTAATTATGGATTTGGTGTTAAATCATTCATACAATCAATCACCCCTAGCTCAAATGTATTGGGAAGGCGGCAAGCCATCTGCGATTAATCCATGGTACAATCGAGAGCATAATATGGAAGAGTCTGCAGCTCAATGGGGCAATGATTTCAACCATGAAAGCTCACATACGGAGGAGCTCGTTGATAGTATTTGCTCCTATTGGATGAGTGAATATAAAATTGACGGTTTTCGCTTCGACTTTACTAAAGGATTTACGAATACATCCTATCCAGCTGGGGATTGGGCGAGTGCAAAAGATAATAGCCGTATCACTATCCTTAAACGAATGGCTGATGAGATTTGGAAAATTAATCCTGAAACTTATGTCATATTTGAGCATTTATCAGATAATGATGAGGAGACTATTTTGGCTGATCATGGTATTATGCTTTGGGGAAATGCAAATCATAATTACAATGAAGCAACCATGGGTTATAATGAAAATGGAAAGTCCGATTTATCCTGGACTTCATACATTGAAAGAGGTTGGAGCAATTCAAACTTGATAAGTTACATGGAAAGCCATGACGAAGAACGCTTGATGTATCGGAATTACCAGTATGGAAATATTGAAGGGCAACATAATACAAAGAACAAGAAAACAGCTTTAAAAAGAATGGAAGCAGCTGCTGCAATATTCTTTTCTACTCCCGGACCAAAAATGGTTTGGCAATTTGGTGAATTAGGTTTCGATATGAGTATTAATCGTTGCGAAGATGGAAGTGTTGATGATGGCTGTAGATTATCGAAAAAGCCCCCTGTATGGCAATATAAAGACGAAGAGGAGCGTCAGCATTTGTATGATGTTTATCAACGCTTAATTGAAATGAAAACTCAGGAAGAAGTTTTCACAACAGCTGACTTTGTTATGGATGTAACAGGTGCTGTTAAAAAAGTGGCCTTAAATTTATCTGGTTCAGATGTTAGGACGGTTGCAAATTTTGATATGGAATCAAGGCAAGTGTCGCCTGATTTTAGTGCAACAGGCTGGTGGTATAATGTTATAGCTGGTGATAGTTTATACGTGCAGGATGTTGATATGCAAATTAATTATCAGCCTGGCACCTATGCCATTTATAGTCAGAAGAAGTTAACTGGTTTTGATCCTCACACCAGTGTGGAAGATGAATTGAAAGAGAGTAACTTAAAAGTTTACCCTAATCCATTTACCAATGTATTGACGATTGAGACGGAGATGCCAGGAGTAAAGATAATCGAGGTATTTGCTTTAACAGGTAATCGATTACGAACTTTTGAAATGACGAGTAATACTAAATTAATACACTTAGGTGACTTACCTATAGGGAACTATATTATACGAGTAAGTACTAGTGAGATGGTAAAGTATATTAAACTTTTAAAGCAATAATCGGGGTAGGTGCTCCTACATAAAGAGGGCGTCCAAAAAGTATTTTTGTGAACAAGCAAATTTACAGTTTGTTGTTTTACTTTCGTTTTACCCCTCCAAACCTCCCCTAAAGTGGAGGCTTAAGTCCCCTTCAGGGGATTTAGGGGTAGTAAAAAAGGATATTTGATTA
>NZ_JBNGOY010000066.1:0-25202 GCF_050589805.1 Carboxylicivirga fragile
TATCCTTTTTTACTACCCCTAAATCCCCTGAAGGGGACTTAAGCCTCCACTTTAGGGGAGGTTTGGAGGGGTAAAACGAAAGTAAAATAACAAACGGTAAGTTTGCTTGTTCACAAAAATACTTTTTGGACACCCTCAATTTTTGTTGACACCGTAATTAAGCACTTCATTCACGAAAATTACCGTTTCATGTCATTCGTCATTTATAGATGGAATTGACTTACTACTTTCGCAGGCCTAATTCCCAAGTAGTTTAAATATGTCAATTGAATATTATCAAATCAGCGACAGACAGGTTTTTGAAAATCTTCTTGATCTGGAAAATATTGAGCATTTAAGTTTTCATTATAAAGACGAGAACGCAATCGTTTTGAAAGGCTCCGAAGTATCAAGTTCTGTCTTATTTCAACTTCGGCAGACAGATTTTCTTTTTGTTGTAGCTAATTTTATTGGTGGCCATTGTGTTGTTCAATACCATTCTGTAAGTCCTTTCATTAAGGAACGTATTAGTCAACTTGAATTAATTCGTTCTTGATATGAAATTATTAGAAAAGAGCATGAAATCCAAGTTCATTCATCCCGTATTTGTAGTTTATAAATTATTGGTATTCGTATTTATTTTTCTTGTTAGTAGTCCTGCAGCTACTCAGCCTGCTGAATTAAAGAGCTTGTGGGATATTAAAAAAGGAAACGAGAAAAGTGATGTGCGAAAAGCTGATTATTTAAATATAACTGAGGAAGAGCTATTCGAATATTTTGATGCCTTACCGAGCTTCGGTATGTTTCATGATAACTATTTTATTACTGGTATGCCAACTAACAAAGTTGTGAATGATAATACGGCTGATGCGAAATTTCAGATCAGTATAAGTCAGCGCTTGACAAAGTCCATACTACCCTTTAATTCAACGCTTCTTTTAACTTATTCTCAGAAATCATTTTGGGATATTTATAAAGATTCATCTCCTTTCGCAGAGAATAATTACAATCCTGGTTTAACATTGGTGCGACCAATATTGCGCAACAATCAATTACGTGGAGTAGGAGTTATTGCTTTCGAGCACGAGTCGAATGGTTTAGATTCAATAAGCTCGCGCAGTTGGAATTATTTCGTGGTATCTGGTGTCTATTTTTATAATGCTAATATTTCGGTGCAGGGTAAGTTATGGGCTGGTTGGTTAGGAGATGAAAACAAGGATTTATTAAAATACCGTGGGCATGGTTTGCTAGCCTTAAATTACCGAGGTAGTAACGATCGTTTTTGGGCATCCGCAATAATTAATCCAACCGAGAAGTTTAAATCTATAAATACAACGATTGAACTTAATTACCGGCCAAGTAATAAAGCTAATCAGTACTTGTTTTTGCAATGGTATAATGGCTACGGTGAAAGTTTAATTGATTACAATCAGTATACATCAATGGTGCGTGTAGGCATTTGTATTAAACCATCTATGCGCAACTTTTATTAAAATATCCCTTGCTACCTGTTCCCCAAAAAGCAAGTAGCATATCCCTGATAAGCTTCATTCTACCCCGAATGGAGCTTGTCTTTTTTTAAGAATACTTACTCTGCTGGAATTATCATTTTTTTTAAACTTTAATAATGTCGTTTCAAACGTCAATTTTTCCACTTCCTACAATTGCCAACAATATAAATACGCATGTCTTCTATTTTTACAATCGATTAATGAAATAAAAAAACCAATTCAGTGATGAAAAAACAATTGTTGAACATGTTGACCATAGTAAGCTTAGTGACTATTGTAACTAGCTGTGGTAATTCAACAACAGAAATAGCTAAGCCAAACCGATTTGTGAAAGTGGTGCAATTAGAAAATGCAAACGGCAATAAGCAAGTTGAATTTAATGGGGAACTAAAGGAGAAAAGCGATGTGAATGTTGCTTTCCGTGTAGGTGGACAGATTCTTGAGCTACTTGTGGATGAAGGAGATTATGTGAAGGAAGGGCAAGTGATAGCGCAAATAGATAAGCGCGATTATAATATTCAATTACAATCAGCAAAAGCACAGTATAAGCAAATTGATGGTGAATATAAGAGATACAAAGAACTTTATTCGCAGAAGAAATTGCCTGCTAATACACTTGAGAAGTTAGAGGCTGGATATTTGTCGGCAAAAAGTGGCTACGAAGCTGCACAAAATGCCTTGGCGGATACGGAACTTAAGGCTCCTTTTTCTGGATATGTTTATAAACGTCATATCCATAAATTTGAAAATGTAGGCCCAGGTTTGCCAATTATCTCGTTGCTTGATGTGAGTCAGCTTGAGGTACATTTTAGCTTATCCGAAAGCCAGGTGGCCTTGGTTAAGAACTTCGAAACCATTACCTGTGATGTTTCCAATGCGGGCATTTCTGAAGTAGAAGCGAAATTGTTATCCGTTAATGAAAAGTCGAATGGAAATGATATGTTTGATGTGCGCCTATTAATTGATAATGCGAACAATACTTCATTGAAGCCTGGTATGTCAGTTAAAGTAAAAGTTCAGATGCCGAAGGTTAATCAAAGCTATGCCATGGTTCCTGTGGAAGCTGTCTTTTATCGAGATAATGCGGCCTATGTTTGGATTTATGACACAGAAAAATCCAACGTTAGTAAACAACAAGTTAAGGTTAAGGTTTTTGCAAATAGTGGTATGTTGGGTGTTGAAAGTGGTTTGTCAGGTAACGAACAAGTAGTAACTGCTGGTGTAAATAGCCTTACCGAAAAGCAGCAAGTACGCGTTTTATAAAGTAAATATTCTAAATCATCATTTGTGCGAATAGGTACTCTTTAACGAAGGGCGTCCTGTGTTGATATGCACCTTTGCCATTAATATATAAGTAATGTTAGAAAAGATATTAAATCAAAAAGCTTTCTTAACTTTTTTCTTTATTGCCCTGATATTTGGAGGAGTTTACTCTTTCAACGGAATGGGTAAATTGGAAGATCCTGAGATACCGGTTAAGGCAGCTGTTGTTATCACACCATACCTTGGAGCTTCGGCCGAGGAAGTTGAAAAGGAAGTGACTGATGTACTTGAGAAAGCTATTCAGCGTTTGGAAAACGTTGATTACGTGGAGTCACGTTCTATCGCCGGAATGTCGGAGATAACCATCAATATACAAACACACGTTACAACACAAGAATTGCCCCAGTTATGGGATCACTTGCGCCGTAAGATAAACGATGTTAAAGGTGATTTGCCTCAGGGAGCAATGGATCCAATCATAAATGATGATTTTGGTGATGTGTCAGGAATATTCTTGGCTGTTAGTAACGATGGATACAGCTATTCTGAGTTTCAGGATTATGTTGACTTCATCAAACAAGAAGTATTATTGATTGATGGTGTTAAGCGAATTGACGTATTTGGTAAGCAGAATGAAGTGATCAACATTAGCTTCGATAATGAATATTTTGCATCACTGGGAATTAATCCGATGATGATCTTTCAATTGTTCAATGACCAGGGAACAACAGTTAATCCAGGTTCTTTTAAATCAGGAAGCGAGCGCATTCGAATCGATATTGGAAATAAGTTTCAGGATCTGGATGAGATACGAAATTTTGAAGTTCGTTTGCCCAATGGCGGTCGATATCGCCTGGGTGAAATTGCACGAGTGGAACGTGGCTTTTATGAGCCTGTGATGCAGAAGTTGAAGTTCAATGGTCGCGAAGCAATAAGTTTGGCCATCTCAATGGAAAAAGGTGGCAATGTTATTGAACTGGGCGAAAATATTGAGAAACGTTTAATTGAGTTGCAAAGTGATTTGCCAGTTGGTATCGATTGTCACCCTATCTTCTATCAGCACGAAAAAGTGGATGAAGCCATAAGTGATTTTATGGTGAATTTATTGATGTCGGTATTGATTGTTATCGCGGTTCTTCTTGTTTTTATGGGAATGAAAGCCGGACTTTTAATTGCCAGTGGTTTGGTGTTTACCATTCTGGGTACCTTTATTGTGATGAGCGGAATGGATATAGAGTTGCACCGTGTATCTCTGGCTGCCATTATCATTGCTATGGGTATGTTGGTTGATAATGCCATTGTTGTAGCAGATGGTATCCTCATTGATCTAAAGAAGGGTATGTCGCGAAGTAAGGCTTTTGTGAATACCGCTAAAAAATCGGCCTTACCATTATTAGCCGCAACAGTTGTTGCCATATTGGCTTTTATGCCACTTGGTTTTAATAGTACAATGGCTGGTGAGTTTTTGAAGTCGCTGTTTTTTGTATTGGCCATTTCCTTATTTGTGAGCTGGTTCTTGGCCATGGTGCAAACACCTTTTATGGCACAATACTTTTACCGTCAGAATACTGAAAAGGAAGAGGAGACGAACCCATATGGCGGTCGTTTTTATAAAGGATTTGAAAAAGTAATACGTTTCTCACTATGGCATAAATCTTTATTTACCATTCTTACGGTAGTTGTTATGGTGGGATCATTCATGTGTTTCGGTTTTATCAAACAGAATTTCTTCCCGGCTGCCAATTACGATCAGTTTATTCTTGAGTATCGTTTGCCAGAGGGATCGGATTTAGCTCAGGTTGAGGAAGACTTGGACGAAATACAAAACGAGTTATCAACGTGGGATAACATTAATTACATTGTTACTGGTTTAGGAAGTACGCCAGCACGTTATACCCTGCTGCGTCCAATGAATGGTCTAAGTCAGAATTATGGTGAGCTAATTATTTGTGTCAACGATAAAGAAAGATTAGCCGAAACCATAAATGGCTTACAAGATTATGTGGATCAGCATTATCCTCAATCTGATTCTCGCGCCAGAGAATACATTGCTGTGGGTGGTGAGTTTAAGATTGAAGCCAAATTTACGGGTAAGGATGACCGCGTATTAAAAGAATTGGCTGCTCAGGCAAAAGCAATAATGAATGATGAGCCAATGGCTCGCTTTGTTACTGATAACTGGAAAAATGAAGAGAAAGTGCTGAGCCCAGTTTATTCAAAGGTTAAGGCACGCGAACTCATGGTAAACCGTGTTGATGTGGCAAGAGCTTTAGCCATTGCATCGAGTGGTACGCCAGTTGGTGTGTTTTACGATGGCGAATATCAGCTGCCAGTTATGCTTAAATTGAATCAGTCGCTTGAAAAAGATATTGATCAGGTTAATTCAATTCCTGTTTGGGCGGGATTACCATCAAGCATTCCTTTGGCGCAATTGGTTGATTCGGTTGAGGTAAAGTGGTCGAATAGTCGGATAATGCGATATGATGGTCAACGTGCCATCAAAGCACAGTGTGACCCAATGCCTGGTTATTCTGGTGGTGAATTATATCCTTTCCTGAAAGATAAAATAGAGGCCATACCATTGCCTGATGGTTATGAACTGGAATGGTTAGGTGAAGTAAAAAGCAGTAGACAAGCGAATGAAGGTTTAATGCAGAATTTCCCATTGGCCGTACTATTAATGATCATCATCATTATCGGCTTGTTTAATAATTTCAAACAACCCATTATCATCTTCATGTTGGTGCCCTTGGCCTTTATTGGTGTTATCATGGGTTTTTTACTAACGGGAACCTACTTTACCTTCTTTGCAATGGTGGGTTCGCTTGGCTTGATGGGAATGATGATCAAAAATGCTGTTGTATTGCTTGATGAAATAAACTTGCAAATTGATGGAGGTAAGGATAGAATGAATGCCATCATTGATGCTACCATTTCGAGAGTACGCCCTGTAATGATGGCTTCATTAACTACTATACTTGGTATGTTGCCACTGTTGTGGGATAGAATGTTTGCGAGTATGGCAGTGGCCATTATGTTTGGTTTATTGGTTGGAACCGTTATTACCTTAATCATTGTTCCGGTGCTTTATGCCATGTTTTATAAAGTCAATACAAAGGCTTTACATGGCGAAGAAAAAGAAATAGAAAAATAATCGCATAAATGATTTGGGTTGATAGCTAATACTATTGTTGACCCATTTCACTATAAAACAATAAACTATGAAACGTTTATCATATATTTTAGGCTTAGGTCTTTTACTCGTTGTAAACTCTGTTTTCGCACAAGAATCAATCACGATTGCTAAGGCACGAGAAATGGCCTTGGAATATAATAAGACATTAAAGGTTGCTGATTTACAACGAATGGAAGCCGGTGCTAATCAAAAACAAGCTCGAACAGCTTATCTGCCAATGATTGATGCTAGCGGTACAGCCATGTTTCTGCCGCAGCTGGATAATGTAGAGATTCCAGGTTTTCATTTGCCAACGGCAGATAATAGTGGAAATATTACAGGCATGAGTGACGTGTATTTTCCGGGTGTTAATATTGAAACAGAACGTCTTCAGTTATATCAGGCTCAATTAGATATGCAGATTCCAATTTATGCAGGTGGTCGTATCCGTTATGCCAACAAAATGGCAGATAAGGGAGTTGAAATTGCCGAAGAGGCTTATCAGTTAGAGACAGAGCAAGTGGTGCTCAATACCGATAAGGTTTATTGGCAGTTGGTAGCTTTGAAAGAGAATTTGAAGGTGGCCAATAAATATGTAACCATGCTTGATTCACTTGAAAGCCAATTAAAGGTTATGTATGATATCGGTTTGGTGCCGAAGAGTGAACAATTGAAAGTGTCGGTTCAAAAAAACGAGGCAGAACTTAATTTAATGCGAGCAGCTAATGCCTACCAATTGGTTCAGATGAACCTTTGTCAAACGATAGGTTTGCCCTTGAATTCTGCTGTTGAAGTAGATGACGATTTGAACGAGAACCCTGAGATGCTTTCACTAGCTGATGCATTAAACAAAGCAATGGATAGTAGAAGTGAATTGCATATTTTGGGTAAGCAAGTTGAGATTAATGACTACAGGAAGAAATCGGTTTCAGCCGAGTATCGCCCTAGTTTGGGAGCACAAGTGAGCTATGGTTATACGCATGTGCCAAACCTGATTACAGATCAATTTATGACAACTGCTTCGGCTCAACTATCCATTCCAATCGTTCACTGGGGGGAGAAAAAACACAAGATGGATGCAGCTCGTTATCAAGTGCAGCAATCGCAGTTGAAGTTGGATGAAACACGTGAGTTTGTACAAATGGAAGTACAACAATACATGTTGCAATTAAGCGAGGCCTATGAGTCAATCTTTTTAGCGAAAAAGGGTAAGTTAGAAGCTGAAGAAAACTTGGAAGAAGTAAAGCTGAGTTATGAGGCAGGCTTGAATACAACAACCGACTTATTAAATGCTCAAGCAAGTTGGCAGAAAGCACAGGCCGGATTGTTGGAAGCACTTGCTAATTATGAAATTGCAAAAACAACTTATTACAAAGGTATAGGTCAATTGGCTATTAATTAACCTAATTATTGCCTTAGTGAAGGTAGTTTTTGTTCAGGTAGCGACTTAATAATAAATGAAGTCGCTACCTTTATACTTCTAAATTGATTAACATGGTCAGAAATCATCACCATCCTATTGTGTTTTTGAATTATCGAACACGTTTATTGTTTGAAATAGTGATGTCATTGGTTTTTCACACAATAATTACATTTACCTTATTTAAAGGGAGACCTTTTTTGCTGGGTGGTCTATTTTTCTCCACATGCATATTTATTTTCATATCTGAAGGAATATTTGCGTTTAATAAATTGTTAGGAAGAAAATATCCTTGGCACTCAGACTCTCCCAAACGTTTTCTGTTTTTAATATTGTTTGCCGCTTTTTGGTTTTTTATTACTGTACAAATCGCTCACCCATTAAAGTCTTTACTTGAAAGAGATATGCCACTTTCAAAGCAGATGTATGATATCAGTCTTATTTTTGCTATTTTATTTGTAAGTATATATGTAGTCATGTTGATTGCCTATAATTATCATCAAAGTTTAGGCCATTTTCGTATTGAGAATGAACGCTTAAAGCAAGATAAGTTAAAGCAGGATTATCGCGCTTTGCAAGACCAAATTAATCCGCATTTTTTATTTAATAACCTAAGTACACTTATCGCTATTATTCGTCAAGATCAGAATGCAGCAGTTAGTTTTGCTGAGAATTTTTCGGATGTTTACCGGTACGTACTAAAAAGTAAGGATAGCGTATCTGTTAAGCTTAAAGATGAGCTAGCATTTATCGATTCGTATTTGGCCTTGCACAAAGAACGTTTGGGTGATGGCTTGCAGATGAATATAAATGTGGATGAATCTTTGTTTACGAAAGAACTGCCCGTTCTAAGTTTACAGTTTTTGGTTGAGAATGCAATAAAGCACAATGTAGCTACAATAGCTAGTCCTCTAAAAGTTGAAATAAGCACTAGTGATAATTGTATAATAGTGAGGAATAATCTTAATCCGAAGGAATCAACTTATTCCACTAATACTGGGTTGGACAACCTTAAGAAACGTATTGCTTTCTTGACTAACACGAAGATGGAGATTAGGCAAACGGATAAGGAATTTGTTGTTGTATTACCTTTAATTTAGTTCGATATGATACGAAAAGTGATTATTGTTGAGGATGAAATGCATTCAGGTCAAATGCTTAAAGATATGGTGCTACAATTACGCCCTGAATGGGAAGTGCATGCCATGTTACAAAGCATAGCTGAAACAGTGGAATGGTTAAGCAACAATGAAGAACCTTTTTTGATATTCCTTGATATTGAATTGGCTGATGGTAATTGTTTCTCCATATTTGAGCAAGTGAAGGTAGAAAGCCCTATAATCTTTACAACAGCGTATAACGAGTATGCATTAAAGGCTTTTGAACTGAATAGCATTGATTATTTATTGAAGCCAATTAAAGAAGCTGATTTAAAACGAGCCATTGAGAAATTTGATCGTGCGCTTGAACTAATGGAAAGAGAAACAGCAAGCTCAACCAAAGTCGATTACCAGCAAATTGCACGCTCAATTATGTCTTTTGATGGAGGTTATCGAAAGCGCTTTTTGATTTCAAAACGAGATTCATTCTTTAAATTACGAATTGAGGATATCGCTTATTTCTATTTCGAGGCTCGTGTGACTTTTGCTGTAACTTTTGACGGTAAACAGCACATTATTAATCAGCCACTCGATAAGCTAGATGAGGAGTTAGATCCACAAATATTTTTCAGAGCCAATAGACAAACCATTATTCATGTGGATGCTGTTGATCATTTCGAAACCTACTTTAGTGGTAAGCTAGTGCTTAAGTTAGTTAATAAACTTAACGACAAAATAATGATCAGTCGTGGTAAAGCAGGACAGTTTAAGGATTGGATGAATCAGTAGTTAGAGTCCAAAGTCCGAAGATAGAAGTCCGTAGCCCGGACTTTAATATTTAGATACCTTTCAGATATTGCTTGCAAGTGGTCGCTTGTATCACATTTTCAAGCTCATCTTTTGAAGTTCCTTCGATATAATTCTTAAATACCCTTATCAGTTCCTGATTATGTGCGTCTATATGGGTCTTCGTTTTTACATCTCTTAAGTCAATCATGAACTCGGAAAATAGATTCGAATAATCGTGAATTACCTGTGTGTTTAAATAATGTGTTTCATGATACATTTCATGATAATTGCCTTTTGATTTAGTAATATATGAGCTTTCATTCTTTGAATTTGATATTTCAGAAGATGTTGCACAATGTGGGAGACAATTCTCATCCATTACTTTCTTTTGACATTTATTAATTTGATGGTTCAAACAAAGTCGACTTGTCATTAATACAATGGGGTGATAAATGCTATAATGAAGATCGAAATCATTTGGCTTTTTGATACCTTGAATCTGAGCTTGGCTTATCTCATTTGAAATAAATGCTCCTGAGCAATTAAACTCTTCTTTCAAACATAACAAGCTAAATGAATTTACGATGTTTAAATGTGGCCCGGCAATCCAATTTACGCCTTGTTTGTATGCTTCGTATCCAATGCCTAGGTTGTTCGAAATTATTTCTTCAGGTTTAATGCTTTTTATAAAATCGATTGCAGCATCAAAATCTTCACCAATTAAAATTGTAGGAAACCAAGGAATTAGTTTGGTGTGTTTTGTAAAAAGTTGAATGAGTTTAGTTTTCTGATGATGAATGGCATTTGGTAGCTGATAGTAGATAGTTTCAATATCGCCACACAGCTCAATTTCTTCAGGTGTTGAGATTAATACGGATAATAGATGAGCTTTCTGCGAACGGTATGATCTTGCCAGTTTCGGCGTTTGTACTGCTGCTATATTTTTCCTTGAATCATTCAAATAGTATAATATCTCCTTTTTAATTCTGTTGAGTTCTTTAAATGGGAGATAGACTACATCGGTTAAATTGCTTAAATCAATATCACCAAGTTGATAAGCCGAATCGTTAAGCGAACGAAATTTATCCGTAATTAATTCTTTGCTTAATTCTGCCTGACCTTGGTCGCTAAGAGTAATTTCTGATTGCAAAGTGAATGATTTATCACCACTTATAATCTCTATTTTTAATTGTTCGCCACATACGCCACTTAGCTTTATATCAAAAGGACTTTTGTCGATGCTATGCGTATCTATTTGTTCTTTAACTTCTTTGGACTTGGCTTCTTTTTCGTCTAATAAATCACGTTGGTATTGATCAATTATAGCGGGCTTTTCTTTTTTATGAAGAAGCGATAATCTCTTGATGGTATGATCTCGAGGATTATCAATAAACAAGTCTTTACTAATTTTGTTTTTTAGGAATCCATTGCTCAGATCACGATTAAAGCTTTTGTACAATTCACTTTTGTCCTTGCTTAGAGTATCACCGTTTCTGTATTGATCAAGTTGCTGCTTCCACACCTTAACAACCGAATACACATAGTCGTACTTTTTTATCCGACCTTCTATTTTTAAGGAATCAACTCCTGCATGCATTAATTCATCCACATCTGTAAATGCCGAATTATCTTTTAAATTAATGGGGTACTCAATTTGGCTATTGTCGCTGCTGTACTTATCACGACATGGTTGACTGCATCGACCGCGGTTACCAGAGTTGCCACTTTGTACTGAGCTCATATAACATTGTCCCGAAAATGATATACAATTCGAACCATGAATGAACACCTCAGTCAGCATATTGTTTTTATGACTATGAGCTGTTAGTGATTCAATTTCTGTGATGTTTAATTCTCTGGATAAATTAACCCGAGTGGCCTTGAGCTGATGTAAAAAATCGATTTGCCCTTGGTTGTGCGTTGTTAGCTGCGTAGAGGCATGGATTGGTAGTGATGGAAAGTATTTGTTAAGGATATAAAAAAGGCCAAGATCCTGGATGATGATTCCATCAATGCTTGTATTTACTAACTTGTTAAGGAGCTTAAAGAGTGCAGGTAATTCGCTGTCAGTTAGCAGTACATTGAGTGTAATAAAAATCTGACAATTATTTTTGTGAGCTAATTTTAGGATGCCATATAACTTATCAAAGCTTAGGTTTGTTGCACGATTACGAGCATTGAACTTATCCAGTCCACAATAAATAGCATCAGCACCTGCTAAAATTGCTGCCTTTATTGCATCTACATCTCCACCCGGTGCTAAAAGTTCAACTGCCCTTTTCATTCTTTTTTATTTTGATGCAAATGTAGGTTTTTAAAAGAGGTATAAAATAATCGAGCAGATATAAAAAGAGGCTTTCATCATCGAAAGCCTCTTTAATTATTTATTCAAACAGATTATTTAATAGGCCACCGCTGTCTTCCTTACCTGAGTTTTTGCCATAAGGAGCAATAGCTCGAATTAATTTACTAATTGGCATCGATTGTATCCACACTTTACCGGTTCCACGTAGGGTCGCTAAAAACAAACCTTCGCCACCAAATACCATGGATTTTAAGCCACCCGCTTTTTCAACACTAAAGTCAATGCCATCGGTAAATCCAACCACACAACCAGTATCTATTCTTAGAGTTTCGTTATTTAATTCACGTTCAACCATCGTTCCTCCTGCATGAATAAAGGCCATGCCATCACCTTCTAGTTTTTGAAGAATAAAACCTTCTCCACCGAAAAAGCCAGCTCCAAATTTTTTATTGAAATGCATGGATAGCCTGGTGCCCATGGCAGCGCATAGGAATGCATCTCTTTGAACAATAACTCTTCCGCCAAGCTGATTTAGATTTACAGGAACAATGGTACCTGGGTAAGGAGCTGAGAACGCAACCCGTTTTTTGCCATGACCTGTATGAGTAAAGTGTGTTAGAAATAAGGATTCGCCTGTGATAACACGCGACGCGCCCGAAACTAATTTGCCGAAGAATCCTTGAGCAGGATCAGATCCATCACCCATTTTTGCTTCAAATTGAATGCCTTCTTCCATGTATAACATAGCGCCAGCCTCAGCAATAACTGTTTCTCTTGGGTCGAGTTCTACTTCTACAAATTGAACATCATGACCTTTTATTTCGTAATCAATTTCGTGTGATTGCATGCTTGTAGAATTAAGTGTTAAATTACTTCTTTGATAGCTTCTTGTATTATTTTTGTTCGCTGAGTATCATATGTCTCAGGGTTTTTCTTCCAATCAATGTGCACTTCTTCAATTGGTGAGGCTAATAACTGAGCAACTTCTTCTTTACTTAGTTTAGCGGCTCCGATGAAAAAGCTTTGATTGTATTTATCTAGGAATTTTTCTTCAACCGATTCTGTAATGCTTAGAGGTAAAGAGTTTCCATTGGTAAGTTCTAAAGTTATAACTCTTTCTTTCAGAGATAAACCAAAATAGCGATTGCCATCGCCAACAGGGATGTT
The DNA here is from genome assembly GCF_050589805.1 of Carboxylicivirga fragile. Taxonomy (NCBI): domain Bacteria; kingdom Pseudomonadati; phylum Bacteroidota; class Bacteroidia; order Marinilabiliales; family Marinilabiliaceae; genus Carboxylicivirga; species Carboxylicivirga fragile. The sequence goes on from NZ_JBNGOY010000066.1 coordinate 12,710, forward strand.
TATTTCAAACTTAATGGAAACATCTCCCTTATTATTGAAGCAAGTAACAAAGCATCTGTTCTTTCCTTTTTCATCACCAAAGTACTTGGCCATTTTGGGGCTTACCTCGTAAAATAATTCACTGCGCTCCGATTTTTTATCTACAGTATTGTCAATTGCTAGAGTACTAACTGCTGCAGCAGAAAGCGGTGCAGTTGTGTCTTCCAATTTAGAAACAGCTTGTTTTAATGCTTCTTCGTATTGCCAAGTACCATTATCAAAGAGAATGACTGTTTTGCCAGATTCTGTGACAGCTTTTTCCTGAGCAGTTAATTGAAGTGCGATAAACAGTGTTGCGGTCAGAAGAAAAGTGTATTTCATGAGTTTTTATTTTATTTATATTGCCACATGGAACTCGCCAAATCAGAACATCTTCCTGTTTGAGAATCAATTCTCATGGTTCGTTTCATAATATTTTGTTACAATTGGATTAACTAAGATAAGGTATTTTTTTGCGATTATTTATTAAGCTAAAGAGTTCGAATCATTTCATATTGTTTGCCAGCAAGCGGAATTGCATTAGCAACTAAAAAATCATTTATGGAATTACAATTTTCTTCTGTGTTAATGATTTTAATATCAGAGTGTTTGCTTTTCTTTAATGCTTCGCCTAAAAGATAAGATGCAATTCCTTTTCTGCGGTGTTCAGGATGAATAACAATTTGTGTGAGGTCGCCAGATGTTGGCTCCAGGATGGCATAGCCTATTAGTTGTTTTTCGCAAAAGGCTCCCAGAATAATAAAGTCACTCGTCTTACGATTTATTGCTTCAAAGCTATTTTGCCATGAGGGGATAAAATCAAAGAATGTTTGCGAAGCAATAATGTCTGATAATGTAATTGTATGAACTTGATAATTGGCGTCAAGGGACTTGGTTTTCAACACCATTTTATCCATATCCTGAACAAAGTAATTAAAGGAACGTGTTGTTTTGAAACCGAGTTTCTGATATACAGATACCGCTTTGGTATTACGCTGCAATACTTCAAGTAGATATTGTTCGATACCCTCTTCTTTTAAAATAGGTAGGGAGTATTCAAATATTTTAGTGGCTAATCCTTGACCGCGATATTCTTTAATGGTTCCTGTACCTGTATCATAGGCTGTTTTCTTTCCATTGAAATTTCCTATGCCGTTAAGAGTGAAGGCGATTATGTTTTCGTCATCGAAAGCAGCAAACGATAATTCGGGCCTGAAACCTCGTCTTTGTATCATGGTACGAAACCCTTCTTTATCCAGTTGTATCTCGTAATCCTTAAAGGCCTCACCAAAGGCTCTGAATATGGTGTCGAGGGGGATGTTAGTTAGTGATTTTATTGGGTAGCTCATTTGTATTAGCTTAAGAAAAAATGTTCTTTATAATTGTTTAAATTCATATTGGTAAAATACCACTTGATCGGATGGCCCCTTTTCTTCTGATAGTGTGAAACCTGTCTTCTCCAAAACTTTGATTGATCCGATGTTATGTTTTTCAACACCTCCCGAAATGGATTTGATGTCACCAATTGCTTCACACCAAAGTAATAAGCCGTGTATTAATTCGGTACCCAAGCCCTGTCCCCAGAAAGGTTCAGCCAATAAATAGCCAAAACGTAATTCATATGGTTTGGTAGCTAACTCAGTCTCATAAATGAAAATGTAGCCTATTATATTACCACTACCTGAAAGTGTAACACTTAAAAAATGACTGTCAGCATCTCTGTCTTTTAACCATTGTAATGCTTTGGAAATTGAATCAATATTTTGCCAACCATCAGGAAGTGATTGGGTCACTTTGGGAGAAAGAATGTCAATGACTGATTGGGCAAAAACAGTTTCTGAGCTCTTGTGTTTTGCCCAGCCTTCGACTGACAATCGTTTAGTCGTAAAATAACAGCTTTGCTGTATTGTTTGCTTTTTCATTGCTGCTCGTATTGTTGAACAAGTTCAACCGTTCGATAAAGTAATTCCGATCCGCCAAAATTACCGTGCCCTGGAACGACTGTTTTAATTACAGGGTAGGTTTTGATGATGTTTATGATCGTGTTTTCCCATTCGTTGGTGACGGCATCGGATAGATTACCTAAGTTAGTCGAGTGATAGGATTTAACCAGGCATCCGCCAAATAAAACTTGCTGAGTAGGAAGCCAAACGGTGATGTTGTCGAACGAATGACCAGCACCAAAAAAACGACAAACGATTGGTACCCCGTTGAAATCAAAATTTAAAGAGTCGCTGAATGTTGTGTTCGGTTCAGCAAGGTTTAATTCTCGACACTTTGCTTTTGTTAATATATGCGCAATGGATTTTATGCCATGTTTCTCCAGGTAGGGGAGACCACCTAAACAATCATCGTGATAGTGTCCTATAATTAAATGACTTGGTTCGGCTTTAAAATGATCACGAATGTACTTGCAGAGTCGCTCTGTTTTATCAATGTCCATTGGTGTATCTACCAATAGAGCATTGCCATCTTTTACTACCAACAAACCATTGGAAGGAAAGCGACCAAAGGTGTCGCTTTCGCGCCAAGTTATATGTACAAATATTGAATCTTGCAGATGAATTAGTTGAATATCATCATCAATTACAATTTTATTATTGCTTTGCCCAATTACATTTAAAGCTAGTAATAGTAGGGGTAGGATAAGGGTTAGTTTGAGCATGGCTTATCGGCTTCTTAATTTCGAAAGTAATCTTAGTATTTCAAGATAAAGCCAAATAAGAGTAACCATTAATCCAAAGGCGCCATACCATTCCATGTATTTTGGGGCTTTTGCCGCAGCTCCTTCTTCAATAAAATCGAAATCCATTACCAGATTAAGAGCAGCAATGGCAACAATAACAAGAGATATCCCAATGCTTAATGGAGAATTATCATGTAGAAATGGGAGGTTGAAACCAAAGAAGCCACCAATGAATGAAACGAGGTAAAGAAATGCGATTCCGGCTGTGGCCGATGTTACCATTAATTTGAAATTCTCGGTTGCTTTGATAATTCCTAATCGATAGATGATTAACAAACCAAACAATATTCCAAAGGTTAGAACAATGGCCTGAAGTACTATCCCAGGATAGCTCATCTCCATCATAGCCGATATGCCACCAAGTGCTAATCCTTCAAAAAGACAATAAAGCGGAGCTAAGTAAGGGGCTAAAGTCTTCTTAAAGATAATGATGATAGCAGTGATAAACCCAAGTATAAAACCACCAAAGATATAAGGTTGAACACTAGCTATATCTTGATTGACCATAAATATGTCCCATGTGAAAACGGCTGCTGCAAAAGCCAATAGAGCCAACAGGGCTGTTTTGTTAACGGTTCCGTTAATGGTCATCACATCAGCAGTATTGTCTGTGATGCTCGCTGATTTAAATATTTTGCTGTTTAATGCTGGATTACTCGATTTGTATAATGCCATTGTTAAGGTTTATTTTATTGAGTTTATTTTTGCTTATTATTAGTGCTAGTAAAGATGCTTATTTATGTGCATATGACCAAGTGAAACTCTTTTTAAGCCCCTTTAGGGTTTGGGGTGGAGTGAGTTAAGTTTGGGCTAGGACTGTTTTTTTTTAATGCCCCTAAATCCCCTAAAGGGGACTTTGGTTTTCGCCTAATTTAATTTCACACACTTTTGTGATTTCTTAAATGACCTTATCAATATTGTGCTCAACCTCGTCATTTGTGAATCTGATCACATCTATTCCCCAATGCCTGAGCTCTGCTTCCCGTCCTATGTCATATTCTTTTTGTTCCATATTCAAATGAATGCCTCCGTCAACTTCTATGATAAGCTTTATTGGATGACAATAGAAATCAGCAATGAAAATGTCAATTGGATGTTGTGCTCTAAATTTTAAACCTAATACTTGTTTCCCTTTTAGCCTATCCCAAAGATTTGTTTCGCAGGGAGTCATATTTAGTCGCAAGAACTTTGCCTTCTCAAATATTGCTGGTTTGGCATTGTAAAACATGTTCACCTGATCGCTTATGCTCATGAACTGCACTTTTTTAAGCCCCTTTAGGGGGTTGGGGTGGTAATGGTTTGTCTTTATTCTTCTTTCGTTTCTTTTTATCCTTGGTATCAAATATTTCTTTCATTTGAATTCTTTGCAATCTCAAGAAATCAAAATTTTCTGTTAAATAATCAACGAACTTAATAAAATCCTGATGTTCCTTAATTGGCAATCCTATTTCTATTAAATTTTCAAGATACGAATGGGGATTGTTATAGTAAACCGATTTGTGTGTAACATTATTATAAGTCTCAATCGTATATGCAGCTCCATCCATTATTGATGAGAAAAAATCCTCATTTTTGACTTTATATCTCTTATCGTCTTTTGTTAATTTCAAATTTATCTCGTCTTGATTCGGAATATTGGCAATTTGAAAACTATCAAGTTTAATCTCGAATTGCTTCCAGTCAATTACTGTTTTTATTGAATCCTGAAATACAAAAGTTCTTAGAGTATCGACGTATTTATAATACCCAAGTCTATAATCCCAATTGTTGTTAAAATCTTTTGTTATCAGAATGAGCTTGTCAGGAAAGAAGAAATTACAAATCCATAATCGTAATTCATATTGATTTGAATCGGAAATAATCTCACGTTCCAAATCAGTTTCTTTTACGTCTTCTAAAAGAATCTGATTAAAGCTTTTTGTTGTAATCGTATCTTGTCCGTTTACTTTTATGGTAAACAAAATCAAGATAATTGTTATATGCTGTATCGATCTCATAAATATGCAGCTAATGTATATTTAAAACTTCACACCTGACTCCACCTCAAAACCATTGTAGGTAGCAAATTGCCATATTTCAATAATTTTATTGACATCAATCTCGTAGGGTTTGTACTGGCGGTTGGTCGATACCAATAGGAGTGTTCTATCTTTTTTAATCTGATTATACACCACTTTAAATACAATGCCATCGTCTTTGGTAACGATGATGCAAGGTGTGCCATCTTTAATGTTTTTCCAGTTTTGCACAAAAGCTCCCGTTACCCAGGCACCTTCGGGTATGGGTAGCATTGAGTCGCCTTTGATTTGAAAAGTGCGGTAGGTCTTTTCCTTAGGTAGGAAAGGTAGAGAGAACTTGGGCAGCGACGCGATAAAACCTAGGTCGCCATAATCGGAGGTATAACCAGCTTGCGCTTTAACAGGTACCATTTCAATGTTCTCATCGCCATCCTTATCAACCGATACGGTGAGCAAGCGTAGCTTTTGTCCCGTTACATCTATGTCGAATCCACCCTCTATTTGCGAGAGTTGAAAATCGGAGAGCTCTTGTAGTTTATAGCGAATAAGTGCATCGATGGATAGTTTAAAGTAATCGGCAAATTTTACCAATGTTTTAAAAGGTGGTTGCACGTTTTTTTCGTAGCCAGCAAGTGTGGTGCGTGTAAGTCCCAAATCTTTCGAAAGGTCGGCTTGCGATTGTTTGCGTCGGGTACGGAGGAATTTAATATTTTCAGCAAAAAACATAGTCTTGTTTTTTTATAAAAGCTACTAGCTTTTTTTATCCTTAGTTATCAGCCTTTTCTATTCAAAGCCTACAAAACTTCCTTCTTAATATTTCATAAAGATAATAATAATGTCTAATTTATAGTCGGGAAAATGACGAAATAATCGACAAAATGCAAAAAACAATATTGCACATGGATTTAGATACTTTTTTTGTATCGTGTGAGCGCTTGATGGATAGTAAATTAAATGATCGTCCGGTGCTGATTGGTGGAACTTCCGACAGGGGAGTGGTGGCGGCGTGCAGTTACGAGGCAAGGCAATATGGTATTCACTCGGCTATGCCTATGAAGATGGCGCGGCAACTGTGCCCGCATGCTACGGTTATTCGTGGTAACAGTGGTGTGTACAGTAAGTTTTCGGATGCGGTAACGGATATTATTCGCGAGCGTTCACCACTGTTTGAAAAGTCGTCGATAGATGAATTTTATGTGGATGTGAGTGGGATGGATCGTTATGTACAAACGACTTACTTGTGGGCTAAAGAGCTGCGTGAGAAGATTATTCATGAAACCAGCTTGCCCATCTCATTTGGTCTGTCTACTAATAAAACAGTTTCGAAGGTGGGCACCAGCGAAGCCAAACCTAACAACCACATTCAGATTGTGAAGGGTTATGAGAAGCCTTTTTTGGCACCTTTGTCGGTAAAGAAGATACCAATGGTGGGTAATCAAACTTACAGGCTCTTACGTCAGATGGGGATCGAGCGGGTGCGAACGGTGCAGGAAATGCCAGTGGAATTGATGGAGCGGGTCTTGGGTAAAAACGGGGTGGTAATCTGGAAGAAGGCGCAGGGAATTGATAATACACCTGTGGTGGCTTATCACGAGCGTAAATCCATCTCCATGGAGCGAACCTTTGAGAAGGATACTACCGATGTGTATAAATTGCGAACTATTATTTTATCAATGGCTGAGAACTTGGCTTTTCAGTTGCGTAATGGTAATAAGCTAACGGCTTGTGTGTCGGTGAAGGTGCGTTACAGCGATTTTCAGACGCACACCAAACAGAAACGTATCTCTTACACTTCGCTTGATCATACTTTAATAGATGTGGTGAAAGGTTTGTTTGATAAGGTATATGACCGAAGGGTGCTGGTACGGCTTATTGGTGTTCGCTTTAGTCACCTCATAGGAGGTAGTTACCAAATCCGGCTCTTCGAAGATTCGTTTAAGCTCATTAAATTGTATCAGGCCATGGATAAGGTGCGCGATCGCTATGGCCAGCAAGCTGTGAAACGTGCCATTGGCATGGGCTCAACAACCATCGGGCACATGAATCCTTTTAATGGTCAGGCTCCTGTCATTCCAGCGCATCGACGACTTTAATTAGCCAATGTGTCAATTAAGCAATTTGAAAATGAGCTAATAATGATCAATGAATTACTAAGCTGATAGCCATCTTGTTACTTTATACTAAGATTAACCTCTACCTATCTAACAATCTATTGTCTACTGGTTTAATATCTAGTAGTCTAAAAGTCTATTATCTAGTTTTCTATGCTGATAAACTGTCATACATATTATAGTTTCAAATACGGAACACTTTCGGTTGAAGATCTGTTGAAAGCTGCTACAGAGGATGCATACCAAACCTTGGCTGTAACCGACATTAATAGCACTTCGGCTTGCATCGATTTTGTTCGTCGAGCGGCGGAGTTTAATATTAAGCCAGTGGTAGGGATTGATTTTCGCAATGGGGTAGAGCAGCAATTTGTGGGTATTGCTCGTAACAATGAGGGCTTTCGCGAGCTGAATGAATACCTCACACCACACCGGCATTCGGGTGCGCCTTTCGATGCTGTAGCGCCTGCTTTTGACAATGTCTATGTGATTTATCCCTTTTCCAATGAAGATCGTCCTTTGCGGGAGAATGAGTTCATAGGTGTTAGTCCTGAACAGTTGAAGAACCTGCCTTTTTCGCATTGGAAAAATCAACAGCACAAATTGGTGATTCAGCATAGAGTTACCTTCAGGCACAAGCACGATTTTAATGTGCACCGCCTGCTTCGAGCTATTGATTTAAATACTTTATTGAGCAAGTTGCCAGAGAGTGAGCAGGCAGGTTTAAGTGATACGCTTTTGCCAAAGGACGAGCTACGTACTTTGTTTTCCGATTATCCGGTGGTGATGCGCAATACAGAGAACCTATTAGCCGATTGTTCCATTGATTTCAAGTTGGGTGTCAACAAGAATAAACGCTATTTTCTGGGCTCTTACGAAAAGGATTTTGCCTACTTGAAGGCGGAGTGCGAGGAGGGATTAAAATACCGTTTCCCCGAAAAGCCGCCCGAGGTTATCGAACGCATGAATAAGGAGTTGAAGACCATTCGTGAGTTGGGCTTTTGTGCCTATTTTTTGGTGACTAACGACATTGTGAAATATGCCCGAAGTAAAGGTTATTACTACGTGGGGCGGGGCAGTGGAGCCAATAGTTTGGTGGCCTACTTGTTACGCTTAACCAATGTCGATCCCATTGACCTGAATCTGTATTTCGAACGTTTCATCAACCCTTACCGTACTTCGCCACCCGATTTCGACATAGACTTTTCTTGGACAGATCGTGATGATGTGACACGTTATATTTTTGAACGCTATGGCTACGATCATGTGGCACTTTTGGGAACCTACATCACCTTCAACCATAAGTCGGCTTTTCGCGAGATAGGTAAGGTGTTTGGCCTGCCCGACGAGGAGATTGTGAGTCTTCAGAAAAATCCATCGCCCGAAAATTATGGGCAATATGGCAAGTGGGTGATTAAGTACAGTCAGTACATCGATGGTTTTCCCAGTCATTGTAGCATCCATTCCAGTGGTATCATCATTTCTGAGGAACCTCTTTCGTATTATGCCTCAACGGAGCTATTGCCCAAGGGCTTTCCATCGCTTCAGTTTGATATGTATGTGGCAGAAGATGTGGGTTTGCATAAGTTTGATATCCTGAGTCAGCGGGGCTTGAGTAAAATAAAGGATTCGCTGGATTTGATTAAAGAGAATAAGAATGTGGATATCGATATTCATAATATTCAAAAGTTTAAAGAAGATGAGCTGATAAAAGAACATCTGAAGGTAGGGAAGGCCATTGGCTGTTTTTATGTGGAATCGCCGGCCATGCGTATGTTGCTGACTAAGTTAAAGGCCGATGATTATTTGCGTTTGGTGGCGGCCAGTTCCATTATTCGCCCTGGTGTGGCTAAGAGTGGCATGATGCGCGAGTATATTCTCCGTTTTCAGGATGAGAAGCGGAGGGAGAAGGCCAAGCGTGATTTGCCAGAATTGTATGAGATACTGGACGAGACCTATGGGGTAATGGTGTATCAGGAGGATGTGATTAAGGTGGCGCATTATTTTGCAGGTTTGAGTTTGGATGAGGCCGATATTCTTCGGCGTGGTATGTCGTGGAAATTCAGGCAACGGAACGAGTTTTGGAAGGTACGTGATAAGTTTTATAGCAATTGCAAAGAAAAGGGTTATGCGGAGCAAACGGTGAAAGATATTTGGATGCAGATTGAGAGTTTTGCCAATTATGCATTTGCTAAAGGCCACTCGGCCAGTTACGCCATCGAAAGTTATCAGGCGCTTTATTTGAAGGCGCATTACCCTTTGGAGTACATGGTGGCAACTTTGAATAATGGCGGTGGTTTTTATCGGCAAGAGCTGTATTTGCACGAGGCACGCATGAATGGGGCCGAGGTAGAAGCACCTTGCGTGAATCAGAGTGATTGGTTGTGTCGCATTACAGGCAATTGTATTTATCTGGGTTTTGGTATGTTGCATAATCTGGAGAAGGCAACCCCCAGAGCTTTTCTGGCCGAGCGCAACGATGGTGGTTACTTTAACGATATGGCCGATTTTGTGTTGCGGGTAGGTGTATCGCTGGAGCAATTATTGATATTGATTCGTGTAGGAGCTTTTCGTTTTACAGGCAAGGGCAAAAAGGAGTTACTGTGGGATGCGCATCATCTGTTGGGACATTCAAAAAAGACCAAACCGGAGAAAACCTTGTTTTTGCCCGAAGTAAAAGAGTTTGAATTGCCCGAGTTATGGAGTCATCATCTGGAAAGTGCTTTTGACGAAATTGAACTATTAGGCTTTCCGCTTATGAGTCCCTTTAAGTTATTGGCTGATGATTTGCCATCGACACTGCGAGCTTGCGATTTGCCACTTTTAATCAATAAGTATGTATCGATAGTGGCTTACATGGTAACGCGTAAACCCACGCGCACAGCCAATGGGCAGACTATGTTCTTTGGCACCTGGCTCGATGTTCAGGGTTTTTGGGTAGATACGGTGCATTTTGCTGAGTCGGCGCGTCAATATCCTTATCGTGGACCCGGGTGTTACCATATTTTTGGCACCGTAGTTAGCGAATATGGTTTCATAAGCATTGAAGTAAGTAAGATGTATCGCCTACATAACCAGACCTTGGAAGAGAATACGCGGTTGAAGAGGTAGTTTGACTAACGTTTACGAGTTAACCAATTGCTTGTTTACCGCTTCCTTGTACGATTTGCCTATTGGTATGTACTTGCTTACAGTGTCAAGTTTTAATTGGTTGCCATAGAATGCAGCAATCTTCTCGATATTTACGATGTATGATTTATGCACACGGATAAAGCCATGCTGCTCCAGCGTTTGCTCTAGATTACGCAATGAATCGAGGGATACTAGTTTTTCATTGTTGCAATAAAACGTAACGTATTCTCGTAAACCTTCAATATAGAGGATGTCTTTGAATTTAAGTCGATAGATTTTATGGTCGGCTTTTACCATAATGTAATCTTTTGAGTCTGCTTGTGTATCTGTAATTGCTTGAGGAGCGTTGGTTTCGTTGCGGGATGGAAGGCGATCAGCCACTTTATTGATGGTATGCATAAAGCGCTCAAAAGAAAAGGGTTTAACTAAGTAGTCAAGAACGTCTAATTCATAACCTTCAATGGCATACTCCATATAGGCTGTTGTGAAAACAACTAAAGGTTTTTTAGTGAGGGTTTTTAAGAAATCGATACCTGTTATATCGGGCATCTGTATGTCTAGAAACATGAGATCAACCTGGTTGTATTGCAATAAGGGTAATGCTTCGAGTGGTGATTTAAAACTGCCTAGTAATTCGAGATGTGAGAATTTACTAATAAAATCCTGCAATAATTCCCGGGCTGGAAATTCATCGTCGATAATTATACACCTTACTTTCATATGTCTAAAATTTGCTTTCAATTGTCATATGGAACTCGCCAATTTGGTCATCTTCGTGTGTGAGAACTTTCTATCATGGCTCGTTTCATCTGATTATATTTTTGTTGTTTAAGGTCAGATGGAACTCGCCTCCCGATGACTATCTGGATTAGTCATTGACTTCGTCGATCTCACGATTCTTCTGAGTGAGAGTCCCGATAATTATCGGGATTCTCATGGCTCGTTTCATACAGACACATATTTAATTTCCACAGTTATATACAGACTAGGATTAAAGGGGTGAACTTGAGTTTATGATAAAAAAATCTGAAGCTTAACATGGTACTCTTTTGGTTGGCGAAAGATACCAATAATATGCTTATTGGGATATAGGTATTTTAAACGGCGCTTCACATTTTCGATTCCAATACCTCCATCTTTACTTGTTGCGGCTTTTTGATCAGGAATACTGTTTTTTATTTCAAAATCAATTGTTTTCTCACATGAGGTTAAGCTTATTGATATCCAGCCCTTATCGGTATCTTCAATTTTACTGTGTTTGAAACTGTTCTCGATAAATGGAATGAGCAACATGGGTTCTATCATGGTCATTCTGTCGGCTCTATCAATATCAATGTGTAGCTTTGGTATGCCTTCAATTTTGATGCGTTGAAATTCGATGAAGTTTTTAATGTAATCCACTTCTTTACCGAGTTTGACTTTTACATCCTCCGACTCGTAAAGTACATACCTTAACATGGCCGATAGTTTTAAAACCATGTCAGGTGTTTTTACCGAATGCAACATCGATAAGGAATAAATATTATTTAGTGCATTGAATAGAAAATGCGGATTCATTTGTGATTTTAGAAACTTCATCTCGGAGATGAGGTTTTGATTAACCAGTTTTAACTCAAGCTGTTTTCGGCCTCTTGATTCGAAATAGACACCAAATAAGGTGCTTATAAATAGAATTAAAATAGCTGATATGGCACCGCTTCGCATGTGGACCCGTCTGAAGTCGGGATTTGGCTTTCCAAATATAGGAGGTGGAAATTCATTGAGTTCTTTCTTTCTGTGAAATTGAATGCTGTCTTTTATAACAGGTTTATGTGAGAATCGTTCTTTTGGTGGCAATTCTTCCCAATATTTATCGCGTACTAATTGGCCTGCGTAGTGATGAAAGAGAACAGAACAAGTAATGAGAATGATGACACCTATGCCATACTTAAGGTAGCCTCCTTTTACAAAATAGCGCGGCATTAGAAGGTAGGCATTGCTGTAAAATACAAAGATGCTAATAAGAATTGAGCCCAAAGAAAGCATCAAAGCATCTTTTGTTTCCATAAAAACGGCAGGTACATAAAATGCCAATGAACCGAAACCGATCCATAGCAAGATGTGCACCATAATGTTAATAAGCCTGTTTCGTTTCATTCTTTATTTAATGTTGCTGCTAACTAGTCTTTGGCTATCCTGTATTAATAGACGATTCTTATCATTTATTCCTTTGAACATGCTATGTTTTTTCAGTTTCCTTTCATCTCCATGAGAGTAAAGCTAAAAAAAATAGGGTGTTCGAAATCATCATTTGAGACTGTTCACTGAGCGAAGTCGAAGTGATTTCATTTTGAATACCACTTCTGTAAGTGTTTCATCTCGATACCCCTTCGACAAGCTATTAGATTAGCAATTCTAATATTATTCTTAAATTTTAGATTAATTTCTGAAAACCAGAAGAGTTGAGGTGAACTATCTCGACAATCAAATCA
>NZ_JBNGOY010000067.1:0-23852 GCF_050589805.1 Carboxylicivirga fragile
AGTCAAATCAAATCAAAAAATCAAAGAACGTTTGTATGTTGTTGAAATATAATTTATTGCAAATTGTTTTTAAAAATTAACGCATCACTAGTAATAATGCATTATAAATTTTGCTTACGTACCTTTCCTCTAATATTCTGCCAAAAAATGGCAAGATATTAGAGGAAAGGTACTAAAAATACAAAACCTCCATATGGGAATATATGGAGGTTTGTTGTAATATAAAATTGTATTATTCGCTTGCTTCTTCTGTGCTTGCTTCTTCTGTGCTTGCTCCGCTTGTTTCGCCACCATCTTGTGCGGCACGAGCAGCTCTTGTAAGTCTTACTGCAACAACAACTGCATTCTTAGCATTTGTTAGTTCAATGTTATCGAATGATAAACCACCTACTTGAATAGTATCACCTAAACCTAAGTCAGAGATATCTATTTTTAAAGTATCAGGTAGATTTTTTGATAAACCACGTACTTTTAGTTTGCGTTTTTCTAACAATAATTTACCACCTTCACGAACACCTTTTGCTAATCCAGATATTTCAACAGGTATCTCAATGTTCACAGCTTTATCTTCTTTGATTTGAAGGAAGTCAACGTGAATTAAATCTCCAGATACTGGGTGGAATTGTGTGTCTTGAAGAATACAAGGAAGAATTTTTCCTTCTACATTTACATTAAGAATGTAAACATTTGGAGTAAAAATAATCTTGTTGAATTCTTTAGCAGGAGCAAATAAGTGAATTACTTCATCGCCACCATAAATTACACAAGGTACGTTTGCTTCGTTACGAAGTTGCTTGGTAGCTTTTTTACCAAGATCGGTACGCTTAGTACCGTTAATTTCAATAGTTTGCATAGTTATTTTTTTAGTGCTACTCAAAATTAAGTTCTACGTGCGTCTTAATTTCCCATCACACGCTTGCTTTAAAGCGGCTGCAAAGATAATACTTTATAGCAAGAATTGGTTACTTATTGATTGATAATTATATACTTTTTCGATAGTATCAGCAAAAACCTGCGCTACTGAAAGAACTTTTATTTTTGAAGACTCCTGTTTTAAAGGAATTGAATCTGTGATATATAGTTCTTTAAGCTGAGAATTCTCTATGCGTTCGTAGGCCGGACCTGATAAAACACCATGTGTTGTAAATGCTCTTACACTTGTTGCACCAGCTTCCATCATCATGTCAGCCGCTTTGGTTAGAGTGCCCGCAGTGTCAACCATGTCGTCAACGATAATAACATTTTTACCTTCAACATCACCTATGATGCGCATTTCGTCCACTACATTTGCTTTTGAACGCTGCTTGTGACAAATAACCATTGGCGTCTCAAGGAACTTAGCATATGTGTTGGCACGTTTTGTTCCACCGACATCAGGCGATGCTATAACCAAATTGTCGAGGTTCATGTGCTTAATGTGCGGCACAAAAATAGATGAAGCATACAGATGATCAACAGGAATGTTAAAGAATCCTTGAATCTGATCAGCATGTAAATCCATTGTAATAACGCGATCAACACCAGCAGTTGACAACATGTCAGCTACTAATTTAGCTCCTATCGATACACGAGGTTGATCTTTTCTGTCCTGACGAGCATAGCCAAAGTAAGGCATTACAGCTACAATTTTGTAGGCTGATGCACGTTTGGCAGCGTCAATCATCATCAATAACTCCATCAAGTTATCTGCTGGAGGAAATGTTGATTGAGTGATAAATACATGCGATCCGCGCACAGTCTCTTCGTAGGCTGTGGCAAATTCACCATCACTAAATCTAAGACAATTTGTACTTCCTAGTTCGCGACCTGAACATAGGCTAATTTTTTCTGCCAGATATCTGGTGCTTGTGCCCGAGAATATCTTAATTGGAGCTTTTGGTGGCATTTAGTTTGTTATTATCGATTAATTGAATGATTTTAACATTTTGCTGCAAAGGTAAGGATTTCATATTTTCTTAACATGAGCAAAACTCATAAAAAAACGAAAATCTCTACATTTTATATTCTAACCCTAGGGTTTCTGGATTAATAACTTTGGTTAATTCTGTCAATAAAGTCTAATATCTCTTTTGTGCCTTCGCCATTTTTTGAAGAAGTATAAAAGACAGGAGGTAATTCTTCCCAATATTCAAGTAGCTTTTCTTCGTATGCTTTCATGTTGCTAGCGTACTCTTCTTTGTTTAATTTATCCGTCTTTGTAAACACAATAGCTATAGGATTGCCTTCTTCCAGCATGAGGTTCATGAAGTCAAGATCTATCTTTTGCATTGGAATACGTGAGTCGATTAAAACAAACAAACACATTAGATTTTCTCTGTTCTTGATATAATCAGTGATTATTTTGCTGAAGCTGGAGCGAAGTGTTTTTGATACTTTAGCGTAACCAAAGCCAGGGAGGTCAACCAGATACCATTCATCTTTGTTAATGAAAAAATGGTTGATGAGTTGTGTTTTTCCTGGAGTAGAAGATATTTTAGCTAATGATTTTCGTTGGCAGATTTTATTAATAAGCGATGATTTACCAACGTTTGATCGTCCGATAAAAGCATATTCAGGTTTGTTTGGTTTTGGGCATTGACCTACCGCCGCACTGCTTTTTAAAAAACTCGCTTGCTTAATCTCCATGGTTTTTATTTTTTGCAAAGGTAATGGCTGTGATCTTATAAACGAAATTTAAGTCGAGTGTCAAATTATGATACTACTACACTTATTACAGATATTAATATGTCAGAATTAGTATTTCATCATGTTGTCACCTATTTTTGTTATTGAATTTTTAAAAAAGAATTAAATGAGTGCATTATATCCCTTGAAGTTTACGCCGATTTTGAAAGATAAAATTTGGGGTGGAAATAAATTGGAAGATTTATTAAATAAAAAGATTGATCCGCTTCCTAATGCAGGAGAAAGTTGGGAGATTTCTGGTGTTGAAGGCGATGAATCAGTGGTGTCCAATGGCTTTTTAAAGGGTAACAGCATAAATGAAGTGCTTGAGATATACATGGGCGATTTGGTAGGCGACCGTGTGTTTGAAAAGTTTGGACAAGAGTTTCCCTTATTAATAAAGTTTATTGATGCCAACGATGTATTAAGCATACAGGTGCATCCAGATGATGAGTTGGCGAAGGAACGTCATAGCTCGTTTGGGAAAACTGAGATGTGGTATGTAATGCAAGCCGATAAAGGTGCATCTTTAATATCTGGCTTTAATAAGCAACTTGATAAAAAAGAGTATTTGGAAAAGTTAGAGTCCAATGAGCTCGATAGTATTCTTGCTTCGCATGAAGTTGAAGCCGGTGATGTATTTTATATTCCGGCAGGTCGTGTGCATGCGATTGGTAAAGGAATATTACTGGCCGAAATACAGCAAACATCAGATGTTACCTATCGTATTTATGATTTTAATCGTAAAGATGATCACGGAAATACCAGGGAGTTGCATACTGAAATGGCAGTAGATGCTATTGATTATACTTACACGCCTGAATTAAAAACCGATTATCCTACTACTCCTAATGTATCTAATGAGGTGGTGAAATGTGATTTTTTCAAAACCAATATGTTGGAGTTGGATACATTGATAAAAAAGGATTTCTACGGAATTGATTCTTTTTTGATTTATATGTGTGTTGAAGGTGAGGCTGATATTAAATATGGGGATGGTAAAGTTGAGCCTATTAGTAAAGGTGAAACAGTATTGATTCCTGCGGATCTACGAGTAATAGATATTGAGCCTAAAGGAAAAGTTAAACTACTTGAGGTGCATTTGTAAACGAGTCAAATTCAGCCTAAAGATATTTTCAAATCCGACTTTCACAAAGTCGGATTTTTTTGTGTATTTTTTCACAAAAAGATAAAATCTTAACATTAATATTACGATTGTTATTAAATGGTTAATAATCAAAATTGAACAAGGCTAATATTCTTACAGTTTATGACTTCAAAGTAGGGATTTGTTATAATTTTGCACATGTATTAGAAGTAGGAATATAAGAAAGAAAAAAATGAGAGTTCTTAAATTTGGTGGTACATCGGTTGGGACAGCGCAACGCATGAAAGAAGTTGCGGACTTAATAACAGATGGTCAGCGTAAAGTAGTCGTGTTGTCAGCTATGTCTGGCACAACTAATAGTTTGGTTGAAATTGCCAACTACCTGTATAAAAAAAATCATGATGGTGCCAATGAGGTAATCAATCAGTTGGAAATTAAATATAAACAGGAAATTAAGGACTTATATAAAACCGAAGATTTTAAGCTTAAAGGTTTAGAGTTGGTGAAGTCTCATTTTGAGTTCATCAAGTCCTTCACCATCGATATGTTTACCGTATTTGAAGAGAAGGCTATTCTGGCTCAGGGAGAGCTGCTCTCTACGGCAATGTTTCATTATTATTTAGAGGAAAATGGTTATGATTCGGTATTGTTGCCTGCTTTGGACTATATGCGTATAGATAAAAATAATGAGCCTGATTCGAATTACATTAAGGAAAAACTAAATGAAATTCTTTCTGAGAACTCGGAGAAGAACGTGTTCATAACACAAGGGTATATTTGTCGAAATGCCTTTGGCGAAATAGATAACCTGCAAAGAGGAGGTAGTGATTACTCTGCGTCGTTAATTGGAGCTGCAGCTAATGCGGATGAAATCCAGATTTGGACCGACATTGACGGCATGCATAATAACGATCCTCGTTATGTTGAAAATACAAAGTCTATTTCGGATTTATCATACGACGAAGCTGCCGAGTTGGCTTATTTTGGCGCAAAAATTTTACACCCAACAAGTGTATTGCCGGCCAAGTTAGCCAATATTCCTGTGCGCTTATTAAACACCATGGAACCGAAGGCGTCAGGTACAATTATTTCTTCGAAACAAAATAAGGAGAGAATGGCTGCTGTTGCGGCCAAAGATGGTATTACGGCCATTAAAATTAAGTCGGGACGAATGCTTTTGGCTTATGGCTTTTTGCGTAAAGTGTTTGAGATTTTTGAAAGTTATAAAACGCCAATTGATATGATTACAACTTCGGAGGTTGGTGTTTCTGTTACCATTGATGATGATCGTCATTTATCAGAAATAGTGGATGATTTGAAAAAATATGGAACAGTTGATGTGGATGTTGATAAGGTGATTGTGTGTGTTGTTGGTGACTTGATCGCTGAAAATAAGGGCTATGCCAGTACTATTTTTGATGCATTAAAAGGTATTCCTATTCGTATGATTTCATACGGAGGAAGTAACTATAACCTTTCGTTGCTAATTAATGCAGATGATAAAAAGGAGGCTTTAAATCTGTTGAGTAATAAACTGTTTAATTAGTGTTGCAATGAATTTTAAATTTCCGATACAAACTTTAAATAACTTACCCACACCATATTATTATTACGATATGGATGTGCTGAATGCGACCTTGGATTCAGTGGCAAAAGAAGCAGGCTCATATGGCTTTAAAGTGCATTATGCAGTAAAAGCTAATGCTAATGAACGTATTCTTAAAGCTATTAAAGACAAAGGTTTTGGTGCTGATTGTGTTAGTGGTAATGAGGTGAAACAAGCTTTGGATTGTGGCTACGATTCGAGCGGGATTGTTTTTGCTGGGGTTGGTAAAGCCGATTGGGAAATCAATCTTGGTTTAGATAATGACATTTCATGTTTCAATGTGGAATCAATCCCTGAGTTAGAAATTATAGATGAATTAGCTGGCTTAAAAGGTAAGAAGGCGCGCATTGCTTTGCGTATTAATCCTAATGTGAATGCCAATACGCACCACTATATCACAACTGGTTTAGAAGAAAATAAATTCGGGATTAATCAATGGGATCTTGAAAAGGTAGTGGAGTGCCTGTCCAAACTACAAAATGTTGAATTGGAAGGGATACATTTCCATATTGGCTCACAAATTACAGATCTATTGTCGTTTAAGGACTTGTGT
This sequence comes from Carboxylicivirga fragile, assembly GCF_050589805.1. NCBI lineage: Bacteria > Pseudomonadati > Bacteroidota > Bacteroidia > Marinilabiliales > Marinilabiliaceae > Carboxylicivirga > Carboxylicivirga fragile. Next base: position 5,932 of record NZ_JBNGOY010000067.1, read on the forward strand.
TTGCGTGTGAACGAATTGCAAAAGTGGTTTATCTCCCGACACATATTTCCGAAGGTTGTAAACGTAGGAGGTGGCTTAGGTATAGATTACGAACGACCTGATGAAAACGCGATACCTGACTTTACAAGCTTTTTTCAATTGTTTGATGAATTCCTGGAGTTGCTACCAGGTCAAGAGTTGCATTTTGAATTGGGGCGATCGATGGTTGCACAGTGTGGTGCTTTAATGACCAAAGTGCTTTATATAAAAAGTGGTGTGCAAACGCATTTTGCCATTGTTGATGCTGGTATGAGCGACTTGATTCGTCCGGCTTTGTATCAGGCCTATCATAAAATTGAGAACATAAGTTCAGATTTGCCTAATGAGAAATACGATGTAGTTGGACCAATTTGCGAATCGAGCGATTGCTTTGGTAAAGCTGTTGATTTGCCCCAAACTAAGCGTGGTGATTTAATTGCTATTCGTTCAGCAGGTGCTTATGGAGAGGTTATGGCTAACCGTTATAATTTGAGAGATTTGCCGTTAGCGTATTATTCCGATACGATATAATAAAGTTTTAAACGGATGACATCTTTAAGTCAATATTATTTGAGAGATGTCATCCGTATGGACTATATCTCAAAATCAACACATGATCGTGATTCGAGCACAGCTCGTAATATTTTACTTACGGCTAAATGATCGGGATGCTTAGCATAGGTAGCCAAGTCTTCCATACTATTGAATGTAGTAGATAGCGCAATGTCAAAATTTTCCTCAGGGTTACTATTAATCCCTACTTCAATTGATTTTAATTCGGGAATTATATTTTCAAGTTTTTCTAATCCAAGTTTAATTTCCTTTTGTTTAGCTTCTTTTGCAGCTTCGTTTTCAAATTCTTGAAGCTTAAACAATACAATGTGTTTAATCATACTCAATATTTTTTCGTTATTTTGTTGTACCAATTTATGTAGTCAAAAATAGTTAAATTAGTTAAGATGCTCATTATAGGAATTGCAGGAGGTACGGGTTCGGGAAAGACAACTGTGGTTAAAAAAATAATTGAACGATTGCCAAAAGGAGAAGTGGCAGTTATCCCTCAGGATTCGTATTATAAGGATAATGTACATATTCCTTTGGAAGAAAGGCAAAAAATAAATTTTGACCACCCCGATGCAATTGAGTTCGATTTGTTAATTGAGCATTTAAAGCAATTGAAGGAGAATAGCACTATCGAACAACCTATCTATTCATATTTGAGCTGTACACGTTCCGACGAGACTATTACAGTATTGCCGCGCGATGTTGTTATCGTTGAAGGTATTCTGATTTTAGGAAATAAGAAGTTACGTGATTTGATGGATTTAAAAGTGTTTGTTGATGCTGATGCCGATGATCGTTTAGCACGAGTGATACAACGTGATATTGCAGAACGCGGTCGTACGGTTGAGAAAGTCTTGGCGCGATACGATGACACGGTTAAGCCTATGCATCTGCAATTCATTGAGCCTACCAAGCGCTATGCTGACCTGATCGTTCCTCAGGGAGGAAATAATCACAGAGCTATTAATATACTAAGCAATTTTATTGAACGTAATTTGTCCTGCTTTAATTCATAGTTATCATGTTAGAATCTGTTCGTTCCGAAGATGTTTTATTTCTTGATATTGAAACTGTTCCCGACCAGCCGTCATTTGCTGATATAAGCCCTGAAATGCAGGCCTTATGGGATAAGAAATCACAGTATTTTCGTAACGATGAAGAGTCAGCAGCAGAAGTATATGGCCGGGCAGGTATATATGCCGAATTTGGTAAAATCGTATGTATATCTGTTGGCATAATTGTGATTCGTGATGGGAAGCGCATATTCAGATTAAAGTCGTTTGCTGGTGTTGATGAAGCTGCTTTGTTAAAAGAATTTAAGCAGATGTTGGAACATAGGGCAAATGCGAGTAAGAACATGTGTGGGCATAATGCGCGTGAGTTTGATTTTCCTTTTATTGCACGTCGTATGTTAATTCATGGTATTAAGTTGCCCAAAGTTTTGGATGTGGCTGGTAAGAAACCTTGGGAGGTGAAATTCTTGGATACACTTGATCTATGGAAGTTTGGCGACTACAAACATTATACATCACTTAATTTATTAACCACTATTTTTAATATCCCATCACCCAAGGATGACATTGATGGAAGTCAGGTAGCAGCTGTGTTTTATGAAGAAAGAGATGTGGATCGAATTGCACGTTATTGTGAGAAGGATGTGTTGGCAACCGCTCAGCTTTTCCTCCGTTTTAAAGGAGAAGACTTAATTGAAGAAGATGCTGTTGAAACGGTGATTTAATCCAAAAGAAAATAAGCCAAGGTTTTAACTAATAGTGTAGGTTGTTCAGCATGCAGCCAATGTCCTGCTTCGGGTATGGATACAACTTCAGCATCTTTGAAAAACTTTCTAATAATTAAAGTATCCTCGTCCATAACATAACCCGAGTTCTCTCCGCGAATAAAGATACTTGGCAGCGAAACTTTACATTCGTTAGGCGATAAACCTGAGAAGCCATCCATCAGTGTTTCTAAACTTTTACTAATAATAGCCAAGTTAAGTCTCCATTGATAAGTGCCATCTTTTTTACGTTCAATATTCTTTAATAGAAAATGTCTTAGCTTATCATTGTCAAGCTGTTTGCTTAGTTGTGTGTCAATGTCTTTGCGGCTATTTACACCTTGCACATCAACCGCTTGCATTGCTTTTATGATGCCAGCATGATTATTGGTGATCTGTGCATAGTTACTAAACGATGCATATGATTTAGGAGCAATGTCGAGAATAACCAATTTGTCAATTAGTTGTGGATTCTCTAATGCAAAGCGCATGGCTGTTTTACCACCCATTGAGTGACCAATAAGATGCGCTTTGTCAATGTTTTGATCTTCATAAAAAAGCTTTAAATCATTGGCCATGACATCATAGTTCATTTCTGTGCTATGAGGCGACTGGCCATGATTTCGTTGATCCAGAATATAAACATGGTAATCGTTCTCCAGCTGACGAGCAATGCTTACCCAATTATCAGAAGCACCATACAAGCCGTGTAAAATTATCAGCTTTGATCCTTGATGACCATATTCTCTGAAGAACAATTTCATGATTTACTTTTCTTTAATTAAGAGATCTTTATAAAGCTGTACGGTTCTTTCTAATCCAATATATAGAGCATCGCTTATGAGGGCATGGCCAATTGATACTTCTTTTAGGAATGGAATTTTCTCATTGAAAAACTTTAGATTCTCCAAATTTAAATCGTGACCGGCATTAATCTTTAAGCCAATTTTATTGGCTAAGTTTGCGGCTTCAACAAATGGAGCAATCGCTGCTTCTTTATTCTTGCTGTATTGTTCGGCGTAAGGTTCAGTATACAGTTCTATACGATCCGTATTGGTTTTTACTGCGTTGGCAATATTTTCCAAATCGGTGTCGATAAAAATGGATGTTCGAATACCTGCATCGCTAAATTTTCCAATAACATCTTGCAAGAACGACAGGTTCTTTACTGTGTCCCATCCCGCATTTGAAGTCAAAGCTTCTGGTGGATCAGGAACTAAGGTAACTTGGTGTGGGCGGGCATTTAATACTAAGTCGATAAACTCTTTTGATGGATATCCTTCAATATTAAATTCGGTTGTTATAGCCGGGCGAATGTCAAATACATCCTGGTAACGAATGTGTCGTTCATCAGGCCTCGGGTGAACGGTAACCCCTTGAGCGCCGAATTTCTGAACATCAATGGCTGCTTTCAGCACATTGGGAGTGTCACCTCCACGCGAATTGCGTAGTGTGGCAACTTTGTTAATATTAACACTAAGCTTTGTCATTCTTTATTTTATTGATAAACCCGCCGTTTTGGAGGTTAAAAAAACTTAATAAACTATACAATCAGTTGTTTGTTTTAAACATTGAAAGTATTTTTAATAAACGCTATACTTTTTCCAGTTTTTTTACGGATCAAGTATTTGGCAAAATTATAAGTTATTTCTAAAAGTAGTCTATGTTGGCGAAAGAATTAATATCAGATGTTGTGCCTTCGTTAAAAACTTCCGATTCTGGCTTGGATGCAATAAACTGGATGGAGGTTTTTCGTGTGTCGCATTTACCCATAGTGAATAATCAATCATTTTTGGGTTTAATATCTGATGTTGATATTTATGATTTAAATCGTGCTGACGAGCCTTTGGGTAATCATCCGCTCTCATTTGATAAGCCATATGTATTCGAACATCAGCATATTTATGATGTGATTGAATTAATTTCCAGATTAAAATTAACCGTGGTTCCTGTCTTGAATGCTAATGAAGAATATCTTGGATTAATTACGCAAAGTGATTTATTGCGTAAGTTTGCTGACTTAATTGCTGCACATACACCTGGCGGTGTTATAGAGCTTGAATTATTACCGCGAGATTATTCTTTAGCCGAAATATCAAGAATCGTAGAGGATGCTGACGCAAAAATTTTAAGTTTGTATGTGTCGCAAACAAGTGGAGTGGATCGGATTGGGGTGACCATAAAGTTGAACAGGACGGATTTAACTGCTGTTATTAATGCTTTTGATAGGTATGATTATCAGGTGAAAACAACCTATGCAGGAGATAATCTATATGATCAAGCTGCACAGAAAAATTATGACGCCCTAATGAATTATTTGAATGTATAGGTAAGAAAAAATAAATGGAGGAAGCAAAGTCAGGTACTAATGTATTTCTTTTTATGTGCATAGTTTGTCTGACTATGCATCATCCATCCTTTGCTTCATACGAAGGGCAGTCTGCTGACCCCAAAAAAGCTGTTGTTGGGCAAATTATTATCTCGGGAAATAAAGTTACCAAGCAAAGAGTTATACTCAATGAGTTGGTATTTAGCTATGGAGATACCATAATGGTTAATAAAATTGGTGAAGCCATAAAGAATAGCCGCAATAATTTATTAAATACTTCTTTGTTTAATTTTGTGTCAATCACTTACGCTAAGCGAGATAACAATGAATTAATATTTCATGTTAAGGTTGATGAACGATGGTATTGGTGGGCATTCCCAATTTTTGAATATGCCGATCGAAATTTTAGTTCTTTTTTAGAAAGTAAGGATTGGTCGCGAGTGAATTATGGTGTTTACCTTAAACGTGATAATTTTCGAGGTAGAAAGGAACGTTTGAAAATGAGAGTCAGAGTAGGTTATGCTACGCAAGTTTCATTGTTGTTTGATTCTCCTGAGTATAGAAGGAAAACAGGCTGGGGTGTTGAATTTAATGTTGTTGCCAAAAATCAGTTGTCGTATCGTACAATTGACAATAGGCCAGAGTTTATTTTGTTTGATGAGGGGATGGCGCAGTATCAGTATAACTCGGGTATTTATTATGCCTATAGAAGTGATTTTTATCAGCGACACAATCTTAAATTAAGTCATTTTGCCTATAATGTTAATGATAGCGTCATCGGGCTTAATCCGAATTACCTTACTGAAGGAGATTCAGAGCTTCAGTTTTTAACATTAGGGTACAGTTACAACTATGATAGACGGGATTCTAAGGCATATCCATTAAAAGGAAGAAAGGTGACTCTAGAATTGCAAAAGCATGGTTTGGGGGTGCTTACCAATAAGTTAGATGATTTAAGCTTTGGTGTTCAGGTTCAAGAATATATTGAGTTAAGTAGGTTATTTCATTATGGTGCTACTTTTGAGGGAGTTGCATCAACTAGCGATCATCTGCCCTATATCTTAAAGTCAGGAATTGGTTATGACTCTTTCATAAATGGATATGAGTTGTACGTAATTGATGGTACTAAAAGAGCCTTACTTCAAAATAGAATGCTCTTTACTCTATTGGAGCCTAGGGTTAAGAATATCGGATTCATGCCTTTGAGTCAATTTGCAAAAATTCATTATGCCTTTTATTTAAAAGCCTATTTTGATATGGGTTATGCATGGCTTGATAGTCCTGATGTTAGTAATACTTTGGCAAATGATTTACAGTATGGTTATGGATTAGGTATTGATATGGTCACCTTCTACGATAAGGTGGTGAGTTTTAATTATTCATTCAATAAGTTGGGGCAGCACGGTTTCTTTATGCATATAAACCTCGATTTTTAATTAAATACTGCTAATAAGTTTTAGATTTGTGGTTCTGATACTAATAGATAAGTATGGTAATTAAGCGATTATTTGCTATTATCTTAAATTAACTATAAATGAAAATTGCCGTTTTTGGTAAAAAGATTGACAAACTATTTTTTACCTCTTGTAAAACTTTATTTAAGGTTTTAAAAAACAATGGTGTTGAAGTAATAATTTACCGACCATTTTATGAGTTTCTCCTGTCCACGGTTAAGATGAAGCCTGAAGTGGACGGTTTTTTCGATGACGATAATCCCTTGCCAAAGGTTGATTTGTTATTTAGCATTGGTGGAGATGGAACTTTCCTTCACGCAGTTACCTATGTGCACGATTCAGGGATTCCGATAGTTGGAATAAATAGTGGTCGTTTAGGTTTTTTGGCCGATATATCTCAGCAAGAAATGGAAGTGGTTTTGGCTGACGTTTTTAACGGTTCGTATAAAGTTCAGCAGCTTGATTTAATTAGCCTTGAAACAGATGTTGATTTATTTGGCAAGAAAAATTATGCCTTAAATGAGCTAGCCATCACCAAAAGGGATAGTTCTTCCATGATCACCATCCATACCTATATCAATAATGAATTTGTAAATTCTTATTGGGCCGATGGTTTAATTATTGCGACCACGACTGGTTCAACAGCCTACTCCCTGAGTGTTGGTGGCCCTATTATGCATCCCGATTCTCATAATTTTATAATTACCCCTATCGCACCTCATAATCTGACGGTTCGTCCAATGGTGGTTCCAAATAATGTTGAGATTACTTTAAAGGTAGAAGGCCGTGATAGTAAGTTTCTGGCTTCACTTGATTCAAGAAGTGAAATTCTGGATGAAACCGTTCATTTAAAAGTGAAAAAGGCAGACTTTACTATTAATGTCATAAAACTCAAAGGGCATTCCTTTTTCACCACCCTAAGAAATAAACTAATGTGGGGAATCGACAAGCGGAATTAGTGTTTAAATGCAATAAAATTTCAAAAGAAGGGTTTTAGAATGTAGGTTGAGTGTAAAGGTCTAAGTTGTTTTAAATTTTATAATACATTTGTTTCAAATGTGAATTTTAACAAAAAGTGAAGAGTCGATTGTATCCATTATATACTAAGTTAAAGTCATTGGTAATTAAAGTTGTTCTGCTCATTGTAGCTGTGTTTGGTACAGTGAATTTATCTGCACAAGATAGAATTGAGTTGGGAGGAACCTTAGGTGTAGCCTATTATTTTGGTGATTTGAATCCATCTATGCAATTTTTAAATTCTCACCTTGCAGTTGGTGGCATTGGCCGTTATGTGTTTAACGATAGGTTGGCCTTTAAAGGCATGGCGATGTATACCAATATTAGTGGGAGTTACGATGGAAGTAATGGGCGATTTGTTGAAAGTACACCAGACGCAAATTATTCATTTAGCCGAAGTATTGGTGATTTTTCGGGTCAATTTGAGTTTAATTTTTTATCCTACGATCATAAATTTATCGCATCTAGCACATTCACGCCTTACCTTTCAGCAGGCCTTGGAACCATATTCTATAACAGAATAGAAGGAGATGTTGGAAACAATGCAAGCAAACCAGTTTTTATATTATCTTTGCCGTTCGGTGTTGGAGCAAAGTATAAGATTAACAAGTGGGTGAGGATAGGTGCAGAGTGGTCTTTTCGAAAAACTTTTGTTGATGACTTAGACTATGTAGGAGATGGAGGGGTTGATCCTTCGGATCCGTACGGCTATGGTAACACCATGACACACAATAATGATTGGATTTCGTTTGCAAACGTTTACGTGACAATAAGTATGTTGAAGCGTAAAACTCGTTGTAACGGAGGATATTAAAAACAGGACAGTTGTATTATGTCGTTGAAAGACCAACTGATAGCAGATAGATTGCCAAGTCATGTTGCCATAATTATGGATGGTAATGGCCGTTGGGCAAAAAAGAGAGGGAATTCCAGAGTATTTGGACATAAGCATGGTGTTACAGCTGTGCGTGATGTTACAGAAGCTTCTGCCGAACTCGGAATAAAGTATCTAACACTTTATGCATTTAGTACCGAGAATTGGAGCCGCCCCAAAACCGAAGTTGACGCACTTATGAGTTTATTGGTTTCAACCATTAGTTCCGAAACCAAAACCCTAATGAAAAATAACGTCAGGTTAAATGCCATTGGGTGTCGCGAGAATCTTCCGAGCGGTGTTCAAAAACGCCTAGAGGAGTGTATTCTTAAAACTTCAGGTAACGATGGCTTAACGCTTACTTTGGCTTTAAGTTATAGTTCACGTTGGGAAATAATTGAAGCGGTTAAAAAAGTTGCTGTTCAGGTGAAGGATGGTGAGCTTGAATTGGGTGAAATCAATGATGAGCTATTTAGTTCTTTAATGGCCACTGAATCAATGCCTGATCCAGAACTAATGATTCGCACAAGTGGTGAACATCGGATTAGTAATTTTTTACTTTGGCAGTTAGCGTATTCCGAGCTATATTTCAGCGATGTTTTATGGCCTGATTTCCGAAAAGAAGATTATTACGAAGCGATTTTGAATTACCAGGGGCGTGAAAGACGTTTCGGAAAAACTGGTGATCAAATAAAAAAATAGGATTTTTAGTGGATTACTTGAAAACTTATAGCATTTTTGCTCGTCGAAGTTTTTACAGGAAGTTTCCCTAACAAAATGAACAAACGAAGATATTACATGAAAGGTCATTTTCGCTATAAGATTGCACTAGTTACTTTATTTATACTATCACTTGCTAATATTAAAGCTCAGGACGAACCCAATATATCCTATTCGGGAACGCCAAAGAAATATGAGATTGCTGAAATTGAGGTAGTAGGTGTTGAGAACCTGGATCCTAAGATTTTGGTAAATATTAGTGGCCTTCGTGTAGGACAACAGATTACCGTACCTGGTGATGAGGTATCTGAAGCAATCCGTCGTTATTGGAATCATGGATTGTTTTCTGATGTTAAAATCAAGGCAAAGAAAATAGAAGCTCGTAAAATATACTTAGAGATTCACTTGCTTGAAAGACCACGATTGTCGGAAATGACTTTTTATGGTTTGAAGAAAAGCGAGATTGAAACCGTTGAAGAAAAAGTAATCATGATGAAGGGGCAACAGGTGACGCCTTATATGATTACACGTGCTGAAAAATACATTAAGGATTACTTTGATAATAAAGGCTTTTATAATACAGTTGTTAATATCGTTCAGAAAGATGATCCCAACAAGCCAAACCATGTTAATCTGGATATTAATGTTGACAAGAAAGATAAGGTAAAAGTTAGTAGTTTGGTTTTCGAAGGTAACGAAGTTTTAACAGATGCCAAGTTGAATAAGGCAATGAAGAAGACCAATCAGAAAGGTAAGATTGGCAACTTTTTCCGTTCTAAAAAATTCGTTGTCGAAAAGTATGAAGAAGATTTGGTAGCCCTAATTGATAAGTACAATGAGATGGGATATCGCGATGCTCGAATTGTGTCAGAGGATGTGATTCGAAACATTGAAGATAATACTGTTGAGGTCGTACTGAAGATAGAAGAAGGAAATAAATATTACTTCGGTGATATATCATGGGTTGGTAACACTATATATGCATCAGAGTATTTAGCTTATAAATTACGTATCAAGAAAGGTGATGTATTTAATCAGAAGTTATTGAATGAGCGATTGAGGGATGATGAAGATGCGGTGCATAACGAATATATGGACAAGGGTTATTTGTTCTCAAACATAAATCCTATTGAAGTTGGTGTTCAAGGTGATACTATCGATCTTGAGATGCGTATTTTTGAGGGACAGCAAGCAACTATCAATAATGTTATTATTCGAGGTAATAGTAAAACACACGAACACGTAGTTCGTCGTGAAGTGCGTACAAAGCCAGGGCAGCTATTTAGTAAATCGGAATTGATTCGTACTGTACGTGAATTGGCTCAGCTAGGGCATTTTGATCCGGAAAACATCGTGCCAGATGTTCAGCCAAATCAGGAAAATGGAACAGTAGATTTAGTTTATAGCCTTGAAGAAAAAGCCAATGACCAGATTGAATTATCCGGTGGTTGGGGAGCAGGAATGTTTGTTGGATCGCTTGGTTTAAAGTTTACAAACTTCTCCATTCGTAACATATTTAATAAAGAAGCCTGGCGTCCTTTGCCGACTGGTGATGGACAGACCTTAGCACTTCGTGCGCAAACTAATGGTAAGTTTTATCAATCATATAGTTTGTCGTTTACCGAGCCATGGTTGGGTGGTAAAAAACCAAATTCACTAAGTTTCTCAATTTACCATTCTATTCAAACAGGTGTAAGTTCAAGTTATTATAACCCATCAAGCCAATATGGCGGCGGTTATGGTGGCTACGGCGGTTATGGCGGTGGCTACGGTGGCGGTTATGGCTATGGTCAGCAAGAAGCATTGGATCAGCATATGAAAATAACAGGAGCTTCACTCGGTTTTGGTAAACGTTTGAGTTGGCCAGATGACTGGTTTACTTTATATCTTGAAGCAAGTTACCAACGATATGACTTACGTGATTGGAATTACTTTATTATGCAGAATGGTATTTCCCATAACCTTAATTTTAAAGTTAACTTGAGTCGTCGTTCGATTGATAACCCTATATATACACGTCGTGGATCAGACTTCTCCGTAGGTTTAGAATTTACGCCACCATGGTCGATGTTCTCAGATAAAGATTGGTCAAAAGCCAGTGAGGAGGAAAAGTACCAAAAGATTGAATACCACAAATGGACCTTTAAAGGTGCAGTATATAAGACTATAGATACGCGTGAAAAACTAGTGGTCATGGGTCGATATGAGATGGGCTTTCTAGGTTATTACAATAAAGATCTTAATTCACCATTCGAGAAGTATGTACTTGGTGGTGATGGTATGTCAGGATATAGCATGTATGGTAGTGAAACCATCGGTTTGAGAGGTTACGAAAATTCATCCTTAACCCCATACAATACAGCTGGTTCGTATGATGGTAATATGTATAATAAATTAACCCTTGAACTGAGGTACCCACTAACGCTTCAACCATCAGCAACAGTATTTGCTCTTGGTTTCCTAGAGGCAGGTAATGCCTGGAGTCAATATGAGGATTACAATCCTTTTGAATTGAAGCGTGCAGCAGGCGTTGGTTTACGTATCTTCTTACCTATCTTTGGTTTGATGGGTATCGATTGGGGATATGGCTTTGATGACAGTCCGTATAGAAGAAATGCTGGCGGAAGTCAATTCCACTTTGTTATTGGTCAAAGTTTCTAGTAGAGAGTGGGTTGGGAGTTTGGTTTGATTTTTGTTTAATTTGACAGGAAACCAAAAATTAAGACTATGAAAATTATTCTTTTAAGTTTGTTATTATCTATTAGTGGTATTGTCTCTGCTCAGAAGTACGCTTTTGTAGATTCGGAGTACATATTGAAAAATATACCAGCTTATGAAGTTGCCAATGAGCAATTGAGCCAATTGTCAGAAAAATGGCAGAAGGAGATTGAAACGCGATTTGGTGAGATTGCCCAATTGTATCAAAACTATCAGACTGAGAATGTTTTCCTTTCAAACGAAATGAAGTTGAAACGAGAAAATGAAATTGTTGAAAAGGAAAAAGAAGCAAAGGCACTTCAACAAAGTTATTTTGGACAAGGCGGAGAACTCTTTAAAAGAAGAGAGTCGCTGATAAAGCCGATTCAGGATGAAATTTATAATGCAATAACAGAAGTTTCATCGGAAGATAATTTTGCTGCTGTATTTGATAAGGCATCCGGTATGGGCATCATGTATGTGGATAGCAAATATGATATTAGTGATGATGTTTTGATCAAACTAGGATACAAAAGTGAATAATTTAAATATATTTGATTCCAAATTATAAAATGAGAAGGATGAATAAATTATACGCAATAGTTACTTTAATCTTGCTAAATGTTGTTGGAGTTGCGGGGCAGCAACCAATGAAATTTGGACATATAAACTCAACGGAGATATTGAGTGTAATGCCTGAATTGAAACAGGTAGAAGCAACGCTTGAAGCTGAGTATAAAGAGAAAGAAGGACAGCTGATGGTTATGCAAGAAGAATTACAGGCGAAGCAAACCGAATACCAGCAAACAGCATCTGCTATGACCCCTCAGGAAAGAGCACAGAAGGAACAAGAATTGGGTGAAATGGGCCAAAAAGTACAAAACTATTATATGTTAGCACAGCAGCAAATTCAGGCAAAGGAGAATGAGTTGAAAGCTCCGATAATGCAAAAACTACAAGCTGCTATTCAAGAAGTAGGTGCCGAAGGTGGATTTTTATATATCTTCGAATTAGCAACACGAGTGCCAATTTATAATTCAGAAAAGAGCATTGATGTTGCTCCAATGGTAAAGGCAAAATTAGGAATTCAATAAGAACAGATTAAAATTATATAGAGATGAAGACATTAAAAATATTTGCAGTTATAGCTGTTTTTGCCATTGCAGGTAAAGTACAAGCACAAGATTTAAAATTTGGTCATATCCATATCCAGCAAGTGGTAGCCGAGTTGCCAGAAAAAATTGCGGCTGACAAAGAATTGCAAGATGAGGCAACAAAGTTGCAGAACCAATTGCAAGTGATGCAGGCAGATCTAGAGAAAAAGTATACTGAGTATATGGCTCAGCGCGATACTTTACCTGATCTTATTCGTGCAACAAAGGAGAAAGAAATTCAAGATTACGACCAACGTATGCAACAGTATAGCCAAATGGCACAGCAGACAATCGGTCAAAAGGAACAGCAATTGTTACAACCTATTATCATGAAGGTTCAAAAGGCTATTGAAGAGGTTGGACAAGAGCAAGGTTTAATTTATATTTTCGATCTTAGTTCGCAAGTTGTTGTTTACCATTCTGAAACAAGTATTGATTGTGCAGAATTTGTAAAAGCTAAATTAATTACTCCAGCCGGATTGTAAGCTGAGGCAGATAAATTAAGATATTAAGCGGGTGACTTTTAAAAGTCACCCGCTTTTGTATCTTTAAGGTTTGTTATTGTAAATTATGAAGCAAAATAAAATAGGCCCTATTGCTGTTTTTGACTCAGGTTATGGAGGGTTGACCATATTGGATAAGCTGGTAAAGAAACTTCCTAAGTACGATTATATCTATTTAGGTGACAATGCCCGTACGCCATATGGAACAAGATCGTTTGAAGTTGTGTATGAATATACCCTTCAGTGTGTGAAACAATTGTTCGAGATGGGGGCTCATTTGGTTATTTTAGCTTGTAATACTGCATCAGCAAAAGCACTTCGAAATATTCAGCAAAAAGATTTACCTAATATCGATCCTGAACGTAGGGTGTTGGGTGTTATTCGGCCAAGTGTGGAACAAGTAAATAATCTCAGCCAATCAAAACATATAGGGATTATGGGTACTACTGGTACTGTGCAATCAGAATCGTATGTGCTGGAGGTGGAGAAGTTGTTTCCAAACATTAAGGTAACACAGGAAGCTTGCCCAATGTGGGTTCCTTTGGTTGAGAATAATGAGTTTCTGAATGGAGGGGCAGATTATTTTGTGGAGAAGAATATAAACAACCTATTGGATAAGGATAATAACATTGATACCATTATACTTGGGTGTACACATTATCCTTTATTACTACCTAAAATAAGAAAGTACGTAAAAGAAAGTGTTAAAGTGATTGATCAAGGACGTATTGTGGCGGATAGTTTATTTGATTATTTGCAAAGGCATCCTGAGATGGATGAGAAATGTTCAAAAAATGCTTCAGTAAAGTTCTATACTACCGAAAGTGTTGAGAAATTTAAACACACCGCTGAACTTTTCTTTGACGGTAATATAAAAGTGGAACAAATTCATTTGTAAAATTAGCCACTCCAAATCTGAAGTGGCTAATCGTATCATTTATTCTTCCTTATACCAGCCTGAATACATCAGGTAATTATTGGCAATTTTGTTGATCATTTCCTTGGTCTGATTGGGCTCTATTTCCTTTACTTTCTTAGCAGGAACTCCTGCATATACACTGTTAGGTTCAACGATAGTGCCTGTTAATACTAATGAATTAGCTGCAATTATGGAGTTGTGACCAATAACAGCATGATCAAGTACAGTGGCTCCAATTCCAACTAATACATTGTCTTCAATTTTGGCACCATGAATGGTTACATTGTGGCCTATAGATACATTATCCCCGATCTCAACCGTCGACTTTTGATATAAAGTATGCAATACTGAACCATCTTGAATATTTACCTTATTTCCAATCCGGATAGAATTAACATCACCACGCAAAACAGCATTAAACCATATGCTGCACTCATCTCCCATTTCTACATCACCTATAATGGTGGCATTTTCTGCCAAATAAACATCTTTACCAAATTTTGGTGTAAACCCTCTCACCTCTTTAATTAACGCCATATCAATGATTATTCTTTAGTTTTATTGTGTTATGATTTGCACAAAAATACAATCATATTCTTAAGAAATGTATATTCTAAGCGGATAAAGTAACAGATTATAAATATAACGAACAAAGATGTGTTAGATGTTTATAATGTGTTATATAACACTTGCCTAATTAGGGTAAAGTATGACAAATGTCAATTAGTGATGGGGCACATATCAATACCTTTACTCCGATTTTGAAGGGAACTTATGTATCACTACCTTAGTAGTAACATTAGTTTCCTTTCTTAATGTTACTTAACTTTTTTAATAAAGAGATACTAAATCAGAACCTTGTTAATCATGGGTAAAAGGTCAAAAGTTATCGAGAAAGAAGAAGTTGTAGTTAGGTTTTCAGGTGATTCCGGAGATGGAATGCAATTAACCGGAACCTTATTTTCTTACACTTCGGCGATTTTTGGAAATGATATTTCAACATTTCCAGATTATCCTTCAGAAATTAGAGCACCACAAGGAACCATCAGTGGGGTATCCGGCTTTCAGGTGCACTTTGGTCACTCAGAGGTATTTACTCCAGGTGATTATTGTGATGTGTTGGTTGCAATGAATCCTGCCGCTTTAAAGGCAAATGCAAAATGGATGAAACCCGGTGGGACCATCATTTTGGATGTGGATAGTTGTGATGAGAAAAACCTAAAAAAGGCCGGCTACGAAACGGATGATCCGATTGTGGAAGGAAGATTAGGAGATTATAATATTATTAAGGCACCGTTTACTACGCTTACTAAGGCGAGTTTGAAGGATATGGGGCTTGATAATAAAAGTATTCTTCGTAGTAAAAACATGTATGCTCTTGGATTGGTATATTGGTTATTTGACCGTCCAAAAACACACACTCAAGAGTACATTAAAAAGAAGTTTGCCAAGAATCCGTTGGTGGTTGAGGCTAACTTAAAAGTACTTGAAGATGGTTACAACTATGGTGGAATTATTCAGGCACTTACGCCTTCTTACCATATTAACCCAGCACAAATTAAAAAAGGCAAATACCGTAATTTAAGTGGTAATGTTGCGGTGGCATGGGGATTCCTAGCTGCAGCTGAAAAAAGTAAGTTACCTTTATTCTTAGGTTCGTACCCTATTACACCGGCTACTGAGATTTTACAAGAGCTTAGTGCTCGTAAAGATTTAGGTGTAAAAGTATTTCAGGCGGAAGATGAGATTGCTGGAATTTGTACAGCTATTGGTGCTAGTTTTGCAGGTAATCTTGCAATTACCACAACTTCAGGTCCTGGTTTAGCTTTAAAAGGAGAAGCCATTGGTTTAGCTGTAATTGCTGAATTACCATTGGTAATAGTTAATGTTCAGCGTGGAGGCCCTTCTACAGGTTTACCAACAAAAACTGAACAGAGTGATTTAATGCAGGCGCTTTATGGTAGAAATGGTGAGAGCCCAGCTGTTGTTATTGCTGCAAGTTCTCCAACAAACTGTTTCGATTATGCTTTTTATGCAGCTAAAATTGCTGTTGAGCATATGACACCAGTAATTTTACTTACCGATGGTTTCTTAGCGAATGGAACACAGCCATGGCGTTTGCCAAATCTAAAAGAATGGCCTGCCATTGAAGTGCCAGTTGCTGATCCAAATGATAAGGATTGGCACCCATATAAGCGTGACGCAGAGAAATTAGCACGTCAGTGGGCTAAGCCTGGGGTCAAAGGTATGGAGCATCGTATTGGAGGTCTTGAAAAAGATATTGATACAGGTGATGTTTCGCACGATGCAATGAACCATCAAAAAATGGTCGAAATTCGTGAGCAGAAAGTTCAAAAAATTGCTCATCATATTCCTGAGCTTGAGGTATTGGGAGATAAGGATTCGGACGTGTTGGTTGTTGGTTGGGGTGGAACCTTTGGTCACTTATTCACTGCGGTTGATGAATTAGAGCACGAAGGGCATCATTTTGCTTTGGCTCATTTTAATTATATTAATCCTCTGCCAATTAACACATACGAAGTTCTTAAGAAGTATAAGAAGATTGTTGTGTGTGAGTTGAATTTAGGCCAGTTCGCTAATTATCTTTTAATGAACTTTCCTGATTTGGAATACCTACGTTTTAATAAAGTACAAGGACAACCGTTTACTGTTGTTGAGTTAAAAGAACATTTTAAAACATTGCTGGAGGAATAAAAATGTCTGAACAGTGTAAATTAAATTACAAAGATTTTAAAAGTGATCAGAGTATAAAATGGTGTCCAGGTTGTGGTGACCACGCTATCTTAAACTCTGTGCAGAAAGCAATGGCCAATTTAGGATATGCCAAAGAAGAAGTGGCAGTGATTTCCGGTATTGGTTGTTCATCTCGTTTTCCATACTACATGGATACCTATGGCTTTCATACCATTCATGGTCGTGGATCAGCAATTGCCTCTGGTGTAAAAGTTGCTAACCCGCAATTGAAAGTATGGCAGATAACAGGTGATGGTGATGCTTTAGCCATTGGTGGAAATCACTTTATACATACCATTCGACGTAATATTGATTTGAATGTAATCCTTTTTAATAACCAGATTTACGGTTTAACTAAAGGACAGTATTCTCCAACTTCGAAGCGTGGTTTTATATCAAAAACTTCTCCTTTTGGAACGGTTGAAGCTCCATTCCGTCCGGGTGAGTTATGCATTGGTGCGCGTGGACAATTTTTTGCGCGATGCATCGATAAGGACCTGAAGCATACGGTTGAAATGGCGGAATTTGCTGCGAATCATGAAGGAACATCAATTGTAGAGGTGTTGCAGAATTGTGTGATTTATAATGATAAAACGCACAATGCCATAACAGATAAAGCGCATTCGGCTGATCGTACCATCAAGTTGAAACATGGTGAACCTATGATTTTCGGAAAAGAAAGTGATAAGGGTTTAATGTTAGATGGTTTGAGCTTAAAAGTGGTGACCCTTGGTGAGAATGGTGTAACAAAAGATGACATATTGGTTCATGATTCGGAATGTGAAGACATTACCTTACATCTGAAATTGGCTGATATGGAATATCCTGAATATCCAGTTGCCTTAGGTGTTATACGTAATGTTAAATCACCGGTTTACGACCAGTGTGTTGAGCAACAATTAGAAGACGTACAAGAAATATCAAGTATAAAATCATTTGATGATTTGATACATTCCGGCGATGTTTGGGATGTAGAATAAATTTTTGTTGAGTTAGCTACTTAAAAAGGTCGTTCTGAATTTTTCAGGCGACCTTTTGTATTTTAATTAGGCAATTTCAGAAGTAACAAGATTTTAAATAAAATTTAGAGGTTAATCATTTATGGTTAGCCTCTTTGTTTTTCATAATTATTAATGAGTGT